>DAOLDI010000030.1:0-11793 GCA_035327445.1 Cyclobacteriaceae bacterium
TTTTGGTCATCAGATCATGCGCAATGTTTTACAACTTAATAATGGTAATGGAAGCTTTAGTGATATTTCGCAATTAGCAGGGGTATCAAATACAGATTGGAGTTGGGCCGCACTCTTTGCAGATTTTGATAATGACGGCTACAAAGATCTTTTCATCTCAAATGGCATTCTGCACGACATGACTAATCTGGATTATATCAATTTCGGCTTAGATTCATTGAAGAAAGCCCAGCAAACGGCAAGGCCTAAAGTGGGTTCAGCCCAGTTTAAAGAATGGCTCGACAATATGCCGAGTAATAAAGTGCGCAATTACATGTTTCGCAATAAGGGTGATTTAACTTTTGAAGATGTTTCAGTGGATTGGGGTTTTGATGATAAGAATTTTTCAAATGGCGTTGCCATTGCAGATTTAGACGGAGATGGCAAACTTGATTTAGTGATTAATCGATTGAATGAACCTGCTGCTGTTTATAGAAATAATGCTAAAGAAGATCAAAACTATCTGCGCGTGCAGTTGGCAGGTCCTGCACAAAACCCATTCGGTTTTGGAACTCAACTTTATGTTTACAGTAAATCAGGAACACAATACAGCAGGTTTTATACTTCACGTGGTTTTTTATCGAGTGTAGAACCCATCCTGCATTTTGGTTTGGCTGATGCGAGCCTTGTTGATTCCATTCAGGTGATATGGCCCGATGCAAAAACACAACTAATCAAAAGTATTGATGCCAACCGATTGATAGAGATTAATTATGCTGAAGCTGAACAAAAATATTTTAATCCGAAGAAAACTTTAAGTCCTGTATTTCAGGAAGTAGCTGCAACAAGTTTAGGTATACAATATGTACATGTAGAAAATAATTATAGTGATTTTAAGAAAGAACCACTATTACCACACTCATTTGAAAACTCAGGGCCGGCACTTGCAGTAGCTGATGTGAATAATGATGGACTTGAAGATTTTTACGTAGGAGGCGCAGCAGGCCAGTCGGCAGAATTATACCTGCAACAAAAAGATGGCAGCTTCAAAGTACAGCAGGTAATTGCTTTTGTAGATGATGCCTTGTTTGAAGATGTTGATGCGCTTTTCTTTGATGCCAACCTGGATGGTTATCCTGATTTATATGTTGTAAGCGGGGGAGCAGCATTCGGTAGTACGGGCATCAATTACCAGGACAGGCTATATATCAATAATGGAAAAGGAGAATTTAGCCGCAACCATAAAGCCTTACCTGAAATAAACTTTAGCGGGGGTGTTGTTGCAGTTGCCGATGTAAACGGAGATGCCTGGCCTGATTTGTTTGTGGGTGGTTTAGTAATTCCTGAACAGTACCCATACCCGCCTCAAAGTTATTTACTCATTAATAATGGTGGACAATTTGAAGATCAAACAGAAAAATATGCGCCTGAATTGCGGAACATCGGTATGGTAAGAGATGCAGTTTGGAAAGATATGGATGGAGACAATTTGCCTGATCTTGTGCTGGCAGGCGAATGGATGCCTGTTACTGTTTTCAAAAATCAGGGAGGAAGTAAACTGATTAACATGACAAATGAAATGGGTTTGGCGAAATCTAATGGCTGGTATTTCAGTTTGCTTGTGGATGATTTTAACGGAGATGGTAAGCCGGATATTTTTGCCGGAGGATTAGGATTGAACAGTCAGCTTAAAGCTTCTTTAGCAGAGCCACTTGCTGTTTACGCTAAGGACTTTGATAAGAATGGAAGTATAGACGCCTTCATTACTTATTATAATGGAGGCAATGCATGGCCCTGGTCAAGAAAAGAAATTATTGCGATGCATTACCCGGCTATCAAGAAAAATTTTTTACGATTTGAGCCATTTGCCCGCGCCAACATACAAGATCTTTTCAGTTCATCAGATTTAAAAGATGCTTTGCACCTTCAAGCATATAATTTGCAGTCGGGCATCTTTACGCAAACCACATCAGGTTTTGAATTTAATCCACTGCCAGTACAGGCGCAGTTCTCAGCAATGTTCACAGCAGTCTTTGATAAATTTAGTCAGGCTGAAAAGCAATTGCTACTTGCAGGAAATTATTTCAATGTGGCATTAGAACGCGGCAGGTATGATGCTGGCAATGGTTTGCTTTTAACATTGCAGCAGGACAAAACCTGGCAGCCGCTCAGCATTCAACAATCCGGTTTTTTTGCAGCCGCAGATGCACGCAAAATGAGAACTCTGAATTTGAGTAATGGACAAAAGCTTGTCATCATTGCCAATAATAATAGCAAGTTGCAAACTTTCTTAGTAGAGCAATGATTTAAACCGCGAAGCTTTCGCCACAACCGCAGGTACGTGTGGCATTGGGATTTACGAACTGGAATCCTTTTCCGTTTAGTCCGTCAGAAAAATCAAGCGTTGTGCCTAAAAGATACAACAGGCTTTTCTTGTCGACTAAAATTTTAACGCCCTTATCTTCAAACACCTGATCGGCAGGTTCTATCTTGTCATCAAAACTCAGGTCATACATTAAGCCTGAGCATCCACCACCTTTTACAGAAACACGCACATTGTGTTGGGCTGTTCTGCCTTCTTCGTTCAGTAGTTCAGTAATTTTTGCTTTGGCATTATCGGTAACACTTATCATAATCAGGAAATAGGATTTAAAACTACACTAAATACGGTTATGGTATTCATGTCTCGGCCGTAATACAATTTTTGCAGTGCATCCATCACATTACTTGCTCTAAAGTAAGAGGTATGCAATTCTGTTTCGCCTTTGGCCACCCACTGTATGGTATAAGAGTTTTCTTTCTCTTTGGCGTGCTGCACATAGTTGAGCATTTTTTTGAGGGCATCAACTTTATCAGAACCGTTAACCGACTGAAACAAAAAAGACTGGTTATGTCTGGGATTCAGGGTTATCAGATCAAGTTTAGTATTGCCATCCATCAGGCTGAACTCAAAAATGAGGTCTGTACTTTTAAGACCTAAATGCTCTTTTATCTGCTGCTGAATGCGGGCAGCTTCAAGGTGCATTTCGCTGGATATATCTGTTATGGGCTTTGACATTGCTTTTATTACCATGAGAAAACTTTTCAGGGGGCTGAAAAGTTCTGCATCTTTGCAAAATTAAGAAAACTACAGATATGAGTATGCAAAAGCTAGAGCATATAGGAATTGCTGTAAAAAACCTTGAAGAGGCCAATAAGTTATTTGCCAGGCTATTGGGCACCGAGCATTATAAAATAGAAAGTGTTGAGTCTGAAGGCGTGCGCACTTCATTTTTCAATCTGGCGGGTGTAAAGATTGAATTACTGGAAGCCACCCGGCCAGATTCGCCCATTGCAAAGTTCATAGAAAAGAGAGGGGAGGGTGTGCACCACCTTGCATTTGAGGTAGATAATATTGCCAAAAGCATGGAGGCTTACCAGGCCAATGGCTTTGAGTTGATTAACCAGGCACCTAAAGCAGGGGCAGATAACAAGATGATATGCTTCATGCACCCAAAATCAATACAAGGTGTATTGGTTGAATTGTGCCAGGAGATTACTGGCCCTTACGTCTAGGGTCGTTATACTGCAGTTGGTTGTAATATTTCTGTTTCTTTTTGCCTTTACTGGTTTTATACATGGGTTTTGGCGCACAGGCACTTAGCAGAAAAACACCCAATAATGTAATGATGATGATAAGCCTTTTCATTTTAAGAGACATTGTAATACAAAACTAACAATAGCAGCCTAAAAATATTGCCCAACATGACTGAAAACAGATCAGAGATCAATAAAATCGGTGAATTTGGCTTAATAGACCATATCACAAAAGACTTTTCACTTCAACATAAAAGCAGCATTACCGGTGTGGGCGATGATGCCGCAGTGATTGATATTGGTGAAGAGTATTTATTGATAAGCACTGATATGTTAACAGAAGGCGTGCATTTTGATTTGTCGTATATGCCTTTGCGGCACTTGGGATACAAAGCAGTGGCAGTAAATGTTTCAGACATTGCAGCCATGAATGGCAAGCCTGAGCAAATAACCGTAAGCATTGGTTTAAGTAATCGCTTTTCAGTTGAGGCCGTTGATGAATTGTATAAAGGCATTGCCGCTGCCTGCAAAAATTATAAAATTGATTTAATAGGAGGAGATACTACTTCATCCGCATCAGGTTTAATTATTTCCATTACAGTCTTAGGCAGAGCAGCTAAGGATAAGGTTGCTTACAGAAGCGGGGCTAAAGCCAATGATATTATATGTGTTACCGGAGATTTAGGCGCAGCATATTTAGGTCTGCAGGTATTAGAAAGAGAAAAACAAGTTTACCTGGCTAATCCCAATGCACAGCCTGATCTGGAAAGATATGATTACATCGTGCAGCGGCAGCTTAAGCCAGAAGCGCGTATGGATATTATCTATGAATTGGAAGAACTCAACATTAAACCAAGCGCCATGATGGATATTTCTGATGGTCTGGTTTCAGAATTATTTCACATCTGCAAGCACAGTAAAGTAGGAGTAAGGATTTTTGAAGATAAACTGCCCATAGATAAAATGACTTTTGACACAGGCTATGAATTCAAGTTAGATCCTACCACCTGTGCCCTCAATGGAGGCGAAGATTATGAGCTCTTGTTTACCATTAACCAAAACGATTTCGAGAAGGTGAAGCACCATGCTGATATACATTTCATCGGTTATGTAAGTGCCGATGCATCCGAGCGTCTTCTGGTTACCAAAAAGGAGAATATAGTGCCCTTGCAGGCCCAGGGTTGGGACCATTTCAAGGCTCATTAACATTCAAAATTTCTTATATTGTGTTGTTTCTGCTGTATTTGCCTGCTTTCATCAGGCAAAAACATGACTATAATCATAATTCGTGTTGACGCCAATCATCACTGCGTTCGATGATTGAGTTTTACTTTTGATGCGTAATCAAACAAGAACAAAAACCACAGGAACAATGAAAAAGATAGCAACAATAATAGCAGCGATGTTGGTAATGGTTTCAGTAGCTGATGCACAAACTAAATTCAAGCAAAGTCCAGAATCAAGTATAGCAGTAAACGGAACTTCAAATGTACACGATTGGACCATGAACGCTACCAATCCAACTTGCGAAGCAACTTTTGTGCTGAATGAAAATGGCGACATAACTTCAATTCAGGCATTGAGCTTTAGTATGCAGGTTAAATCACTCAAAAGCGATAAATCTGGCCTTGATAAGAATGCCTACAATACACTTAATGCAGACAAGTTTGATAAGATAACTTACACCATGCTTTCTGCAGCACCTGTAAAAGTTAACGGCAACCAATACACCATTACTACAACCGGAAACATGGTAGTTGCTGGCGCAACTTTTAAAACAGACCTGGTAACAACTTGTGTAAAAAACACCAATGGCACATTTACTTGCACCGGAACCAAACCAGTTAAAATGACTGATTTTAAAATAGAACCACCCACATTCATGTTCGGTGCAATGAAAACCGGAGATGAAGTAAGCATAGACTATACAATTAACCTCAAAAAATAAAAAACACGAAACAATTAATTTTTAAAACTATGAAAACCAATTCTCTAAATAGCATAACAAAATACCTGGTATTGGCTATGCTGCTAATAAGCGGAGGAGTTTACGCACAACAAGCTCCCATGCAATACTTCCGCTCAAATGATAAGAACGGATTGAATGTATTTGAAACATCAAAAGAAGAAGACAAAGAATTTGATGGTATTAAAGTTCGCGTAGGTGGTGATTTCGCCATGCAGTTTCAAGGTTTATCACACAGCAATACAGCGAATAACCTGGTAGGATTAGGCAAAGATTTTACTTTGCCCACAGCTAACCTTAACCTTGACGTGCAATTGCATGATGGCGTAAGAATGCACCTGAGAACTTACCTCTCTTCAAAACACCACAATGAAGCATGGGTGAAAGGCGGTTTCATGCAAATGGATAAACTTGACTTTATTAAAGAAGGGTTCCTCGAAGGTTTTATGAAATATGCCACAATTACTGTTGGTTTAGATGAATTTAACTATGGTGATGCGCACTTCAGAAGATCTGATAACGCAAGAGCAATCTTCAACCCTTTTGTGGGTAACTATATCATGGACTCTTTCTCTACTGAAGCTTTTGGTGAACTTACATTACAAAACAATGGCCTTCTTTTGGTGGTAGGTTTAACAAATGGTAAACTCAATCAAAACCCGGTTAACCAGCAGTCTGTATTAGCTGATGTTGCCGACAACAAAGCCTCTTTCTACGGTAAAGTTGGTTTCGACAAACAAATGAATGATGATTTAAGAGTACGCTTAACAGGTTCCTGGTATATGAACAATGGTATTAATACAGGTACCTGGTTATATGGTGGCGACCGCGCAGGCTCAAGATACTACCATGTAATGAGAACCATCGTTGATCCCCCTGCAAATCCTGCGAACCAGTTCACAGATTTTGATGGCAGATTTAATGCGCGCTTCCAGAAGTTAACCGCAGTGCAATTGAACCCCTTCATCAAATTCCAGGGCTTAGAGTTCTTCGGTATCTATGAAGTGGCAAGTGGTAAAGATGTGCCAAACAATAACGGTGCATTTACCCAAGTAGCAGGTGAAATATTATACAGATTCGGTGCTGATGAGCAGTACTACATTGGTGGACGTTACAATACTGTAAGTGGTAAATTCAACGAATCAGCAACTGTTGAACAAAAGATCAACAGGGTGAACATCGGTGGTGGATGGTTCTTAACCAAGAACGTACTTGCTAAAATTGAGTATGTTAACCAGCAGTATAACGATGAACCTACTGCTTGGACAGGCGCTAACGCCCGCTTCAACGGTGGAAGATTTGAAGGATTCATGATTGAAGCAGTGATTGGTTTCTAAACAGAACTTTTCAACAAGATTTCCGGTTGATCTTTTCGGCCGGAAATCTTTACTTTAGAAATTATGCTTAAGCCTTTGCGTCAAATCACCCTCTTTATCATTGCGCTAAGTTTCCTGTCTTTAGATTTTCCGGCTGGCAGAGAAATAAGCTGGCTGGTTGAACCGGGTAGCAGGTTGATTATAGATGGCAAATCTAACGTGAATAAATTCCGTTGCGCAGTAGAACAATATCCCGGGCTCGATACCCTGCGCATTATTTATAATGAGCATACTTCAGATTTCATTGCTTTAAACGGAGCCATTCAAGTACATGCCAATAGTTTTGATTGCAAGAATGATATGATGACATCAGATTTGCGCAAAACCATTCTGGCAGATCAGTTTCCACACCTCAGAGTAGAGTTTCTACCAACAGATGCCAGAAGGCCAGATACAACAAAACCAGGCAAAGCCATAATTCAAATTAGCCTTGGTGGTGTATGCAAAGAATTTACCCTTGATTATCATATTGAAAGATCAGCCAATGGCAAAGCGGTTTTGAAAGGCTCACGCAAATTTTTGTTTTCAGATTTTCACCTTGAGCCGCCCACCAAGTTAATGGGAATGGTGAAAGTGGATAATGAGTTTGAAGTGATTTTTGACCTGGTACTTAAACCCCTTGTTTAATTTCAGTCTTTGGCAAGGGGAAGCTTAACTGTAAAAACACTTCCTTCATTTATTTTGCTATAGAATTTAAACTCTCCTTTATTCAGTTCAATAAATTGCTTACACAAGATCAGACCTAAGCCGGTTCCCTTTTCGTTTAATGTGCCTTTTTTAATTGAAATACTTTCAGGATTCAATACTTTTTCCTGATCAAATTCTGAAATCCCCATACCCTGATCAGAAACTTCAATTATCGCATAAGTACCATCAGTTATTGCGCTTACATTTACCCGGGTTCCTTCAGGAGAAAATTTGAGGGCATTGCTTACTAAATTTCTAAGGGTAACATAAATCATATTTTCATCGGCAAACAAAACAATATTACTTTCAGATTCAAAACTAAGTTGTATGCCTTTATTGTAAGCTGTTGGCTGGTACAATCCATTTACTTTATCTGTTAACACACTAAGTTCGAACTTACCAGGATTATATTGAATGCTCTCCATTTGTGAGAGCGACCAGAACAGGGTATTATCAATCAGATCTAATGATTTGGTTACTGAATTACGAATACTCTCTGCATGTTTTTTAATATCTTCTGCACTAAGCACATTATCGTGTTTGATGAGTATGCCGAGAAATCCTTTTAATGTTGTAAGTGGTGAACGCAAATCGTGCGAGAGTATGCTGAAAATAAGATCTTTCTTTTGATTCAACCTTTCAAGTTCTGCTTTAGATTCTTTTATTTCCCGCGTTTTTATTTCCAATGCTTCTTCAAGCATGGCTTGTATCTTTTTGTTTTTGTTCATTTCTCTTTTTATCACAAAGAAAATAAGCATTGATACAATTGATATCATTAAAATCCTGAACCACCACGTAAGCCAGAAAGGACTTGCGATATTTATTTCAATTGCCGCTAAACTTTCTTCTCCGCTTAAGTCAACAGTTTTAACCTTAAATGTATACTTGCCGGGTTTAAGGTCTCTGTATGTTGCAGCGTTTTGATTGCCAGCAACAATCCAGTCGTTATCGAAATTTTCTAATCTATAGTAATACTGAAGGCGTGATGGGGTATGATAATTTGTATTGCTGAATTCTAAGGTGAAGAAATTTAAACTGTAAGGTAAATCAATTTTACTTTTACCGGGCAGCATTGTTGTTTGCTGCAAGTGCGGGTACTTTGCAGAGGCTTCTTCATTAAAATAAATGAAAGACATAGACAGAATGATGGGATTTACTTTTGCTGCATTGATTTGTATGTTTTCCGGATTGAAATAGTTTATACCATTTAGTCCGCCAAAAAATAAAGTGCCGTCTTGTGAGCTTGCAAAGGCTAACCTGTTAAATTCTTCATCTTGCATTCCTTCTGAGGAATCAAATGTAATGAACTGGCTTGTGGCAGGATTAAACCTTACAATTCCCAGGTTGGTAGCCAGCCACAAAAAACCATTTGCATCAGGCATAACGGCATATACCGTATTATTGGGCAATCCATTTTTCTCATCGTATAAAGAATAAGACGCAGCATCATTACTAATGGTAAGTTTTACTAAGCCGTTATGCAGGGTGCCAATCCAATAACTATCACCAGCGTGCCTGAAGCACAATACCATATTGCGTTCTGACTGCGATGTGCCTAAAAAATTATCAATATCATAAACCTGAATACTGTCTTGCTCATTTAGAACTTTTGAAATGCCCCCATAAAAGCTAATCCACAAATTATTTTCATCATCTGTAAAAAGTCCGGTTGGCGAAAATTTTCTTTTTGCCTGTTCGCTAAAACTAAAATTGGTTGGGTGATTTTCTTCACCTGTTTTGATATTAAAACGAAATAAGTTGCCTTGTCCAAGCACATATAAATCATCTCCACGTAAGAAAAGTTGCCTGGCACGTCCTGTGAATTTATCTCCAATTGGCGGATACCGGATAAAAGACTTGCTGTGCTTGTCAAACAATAATATACCATGCGATGAACCAATGAGCATGCTGTTACCATATTCAAGAAAATAAAAAGCAATGATGATATTATTTACTCCGGGTAGACTTATTTTAATGCGTTCATTCTTTTTTGTTTGAAAATTGTACAGGTTAAGAAAGCCAGCATCTGTACCTAGCCATAAAATATTTTTATCATCATAATAAACGCCCCTGATTACATTATCACTCAATGAATTCGGATCAAATGTTTTGTGATACAGATGATTAAATTTTATTTTATTTCTGTCATACTTATTAAGCTCCCTAATGCCGCCTATCCAGATAATTCCTGTTTTATCTTCCAGAATTGAATAGGTAATGTCACTGCTTAAACCACTTAAGTCGTCTTTATTTTTGCTGTAAAAATTTAATTTATCTTCTGAGGGATTATATGTGGCAAGGCCTTGTGAGCGGGTTAGAATCCAAACCAGACCCTGGCTATCCATCAGAATTTGGTTTATCCTGCCAAAAAACCCGTATTGCCCTGGAGAGAGATAATCCAGGTAATCATCTGCATCCAGATCATAAATAAGCATTCCATCTTGTTCTGTGCCTATCCAAAGTTTGTTTTGCTTGTCTTTGAAAAGTGCGGTAACCCTTGAGTTGCTGGAGAAAGATTTATTACTCCATTGAAGCGGAATGCTCTTTGTCGGAACACCATTTTCAAAGAACTGAACACCATTTACATCACCTGTAATGATTGTATTGCCATCGGCAATAAATGCAGTTGGTGAAGGTGAAAATTCCCGGGCATTACTAAGTGGTACAAGGCTGTCGTTACTGATTTTAAAAATACTTTTGATGTATGATGTTGTCCAAAGAGCACCATCGGCAGTTTGGATGATGTAATCTAATATCACCGGATCATCAGCATCATTCTCAAACAATTGTTTCAGGCTATTATCGGCATAACTATAGGATACTATACCGTAAGTTCTTGTTGTGATGAGCAGCCTGTTTTGAATTTTATCCCAAAGAAGGTCGTTAATCTGTTTTCCGGAAATTGAGCGTCCTGATTGCAGTTCGTGATATTTGGTGAATTTGTTTCCATCAAAACGGTAGAGCCCGTCTGTTGTACCAAACCACAACATGCCAAAAGGGTCTTGCACAATAGCAACTGTACTGGCCGAACTTAAAATGCCTGGTATTAGTACACGTTCAAAGTTAAGTTGTTGCTCAGTTGCAGACTGAGCCTCGGCTTTCAGAAATACAGAAAGCAGAACGGTAATTGCGCCAAGAAAATATCGCACGGTAATAATTAATCTTCAGGATACGGTATAAAAACAAAGTTGGTGAAATCACCATCAACCACAAATAAACAACAGAACTCATCAGCACCCTTGTAAGATTTTTTGAATTCTTCCTCTTTTTTGGGATCAATCAATTCGCGCTGTGTAAATTCATTAAGGTAAGAAGCATAGTAATTCCACTCATTTTGAAGCTGTCCTATGGGAATAAGTAACTGACCAATCGGTATTTCAGTGCTTGAAATAGGAAAGATAGGGTATTCAGAAAAGCCCCTTTTTCTGATTTGGTAGGACGCTTCCTTCAATAAATCTGAAACTTTGGCAAAATCTGAGGTGATTTTGCCTAAATATTTTCCCTTGCCACTCAGTTCAGGATCGTTCTGCATAATTGCACATTGAGGCCGCTAAAATAATAAGTTTATGGTAGCTCATCAGGTTTTATTCAATTGCTAAATTGCTGACTTAAACACTTGCATGATGAAAAGAATTCTGATACCCATTTGTATTTTATTGGCGCTTACGCTTAATGCCCAGATTAAACCCAGTACTGAGGCTGAAATTACCGCAACATACAACAGCAGGCAGGCGCATGAGGCGAACTCTTTGTTAAAAAACTACCCGGTTAGTCATGTTGGTCCAAGCATACAAGGTGGCCGCATTACTGATATTGAAGTTAACCCAAATAATATCAAAGAGTATTATGTTGGCTATGCATCAGGCGGCATTTTCAAAACCAGAAACAATGGTATCAGTTTTGAACCCATTTTTGATGATCAAGGTGCATTGGGCATTGGCGATTTTGCACTTTCTCCGTCCAATCCAAACATCATTTATGTAGGTACCGGAGAAAACAACAGCAGCCGTTCAAGCTATGCCGGTAATGGAATTTACAAAAGTGTTGATGGCGGCAAAACATGGCAACACCTTGGCCTTGTAAACACACAGCATATCGGAAAAGTAATTGTACATCCAGAAAATCCTGATGTGCTTTGGGTAGCATCTATTGGTGCTTTATACAGCCACAATGAAGACAGAGGCGTTTATAAAAGTACTGATGGTGGCC
>DAOLDI010000031.1:0-11610 GCA_035327445.1 Cyclobacteriaceae bacterium
CATGTGAGGCACGAGCAATAGATGAACCTACAACATTACAAACACCAAAAATGATGGCTCCTTTTGATTTGGCTAATTCAATGGCAGCAAGGGTATCGGCCGTTTCGCCTGATTGTGAAATAGCGATAACAACATCTCCTTCTCTTATGATTGGGTTACGGTACCTGAACTCAGAAGCATATTCAACTTCAACAGGGATTCTGCAAAATTCTTCGAACATGTATTCTGCCACCAAGCCGGCATGCCAGGAGGTACCGCAGGCCACAATAATTATTCTGTCGGCATTAACTAATTTATTGCTATATTCTCTTATTCCTCCAAGCACCAATCGGCCAGAGTTAGCATCCAAACGTCCGCGCATACAATCTAAAATTGAGCGGGGCTGTTCAAAAATTTCTTTGAGCATGAAGTGCTCAAAACCACCCTTTTCAATGGCTTCTAATTCAATTTCCAGTTTTTGTATATAAGGATTTGTGGGAATATCTTCAGTTGTTTTGACTCTTAGCTCACTATTTTCTATGATAGCAATCTCAAGGTCATTTAGGTAAACAACATCATTTGTGTATTCAATAATAGGCGTTGCATCTGAGGCAAGAAAGAATTCATCTTTACCAATCCCAATTACCAAGGGGCTTCCTTTGCGGGCAGCAATCAATGTGTTGGGATTTTCCAATGACATGATAACTATTGCATAAGCGCCAACTACTTTAGTTAAGGCCAAACGAACGGCCTCTTCCAAAGAGCAATTATTATTTATCTGTATATCTTCAATAAACTGAACCAGAACTTCTGTATCGGTATCACTCTGAAAAGTATAACCCCTTAGTGATAAATCTTTTTTCAGCACATTGTAATTTTCAATTATACCGTTGTGTATCAGTGCTAATTTTTTTGTGGCAGAATAGTGTGGGTGTGCGTTTACATCATTAGGTTCACCATGCGTTGCCCAACGTGTATGGCCAATGCCAATTGTACTGCTCAGGTCTTTACCTTTCAGGTATTCTTCAAGTTCACTTACCTTCCCCTTTTTCTTGTAAACATTTAGACCGCCATTTAACAGTGCAATTCCTGCGCTGTCGTAACCCCGATATTCCAGTCTTTTTAAGCCTTTGATAATTACATCTTGGGCTTCTCTGTGACCGAGGTAAGCAACTATTCCGCACATACTATTTGATTTTTATTGAATAACAGGTTTGGTATAATACAAGCGTAACTTAACGTTATCTTTCGGAAAGTACACTCCATTGAGCGATTTACCAAAAACAGGTTTTGATGCATAAACTCCAACTCTAGTAAACTGCTTTTCGGGTTCTTTAATCTCTAGCAATCTTTGTAAAAACAAGGTAATAAAAGTTTGGTAAGAGCCATCGTTTCGTCTAGTCATTATCGCACTACTGAACTGGTCACCTGCAACCAGAAAACTAAAATCCAGATCATACCATACCCTGTCATACTGATTGGCCGAGGTGAAACTTAATCTATAAAGTCTTAGTGCGGCAGAATCCTGCTTGTTATCTATCTGCCTGAACCTGTTATTATCACGTAGCACTTTAAGTTTAAATTCATCTGGAAAGCGAATGCCTGTAGCAGTTTGTGTATTTTCAATTACTAGTTCAGCAGAGTTGAGCAAAATATCCGGAATGGTATCAGTAAACTCCATGAATTTGCTGAAATCAAGTTTGGTTACTAAGCCGGTTCCACCTTGTACATACATGTTGTTATCAGCCGGAATGAAATCTGTAAATGTATTTACAAGACCACTTAAGGCTGTACCTCCCCTATCCACATCAATCGTAGAAAATCCAATTACAGAATCAAAATAAAAATCAATTTGCAGGGTATCTGCAGCATCATGATAATGAAGTTCAATTCTTGAGGTAGGGTTGGCAATACTTAAACCAATAACATGCTGTGCATTTTCTGGAACCAGTGCCAATCCTTTAAATCTTTTTCTGAAGAATTGATATTGATTGTAAGTAGAATCTGCAACTGAGGCTGCCTCAAATAAGCGTAGCCCCAAATCGTGATTCAGGTGTGCTTTTAAATGTATAACCGTATCTACGCCTGCATCAAGGAAGGCATTGTAAGCATTGGGTTGAATTAAAAGCTCGGCTTGTCCTAAGAGATTGGCTTCTATTGCAATTTGTGAGTTGTTATGGTAGTCATTACCCGGAATCAGCTCTTCTCCTATTTCAAAAATATTAACTCTAATGGGGGCGTTTGCAGTTGTGCCGGTTGTATAAAAGTCAAGTTTAAGTTTTAATACCAGTGAATCGAAAATAGCATCTTCAGCTATGGTTCTTCCAAAGTTAGCTGGTCTGTATTGTGTTATGGCTGTAGCGCTGGTGTTGCCAAATGTGTTATTGTTGAATAAACCTACCATTAGCCGGTAGATATCATCCTGCGGATAATTTAAGTCATGAACAGTTGGAACAGAATCCACAAGAATTAAACTGGTTGGTATTTCTATCTCAGCATATCTAACATTGAATTTTTGATTTGGGTTTCTAAAACCCAGGTTGCTCAGAGGATCTTCACAACCAAAAAAAAACAATAGGGCCGACATGGCAGTCAGCCCTATTCTCCTAGCCCACAAGTTCATTATACAGATTGTAGTATGATTCTGTTAAGTTATCGTTTTGCTCTATTTTTTCCACTTTCTTTTGCTTTATAGCTTTAAGTATTGGCTCCAGTTTTTTGTGATCGTCAGAAGCAATCACCGCATCTGAAAACTCCATACCCAGTTTGATAAAGCCTTCATAATCGGCAGTCTTTAGATTGCCTAACATGTTGTCTTCAATATCAATCATCTTTACCTTAGTTACCAGGTCGGCATTGAATTTGAAGCTAAAGGCGTTATCATATAAACTGAAAACTGTTTTGGCGTTTTTAAACAGCGGATCATTCTTGTAAGTTGTTTTTAAATACAAAGGAATGAAGCTGGTTATCCAGTCATTACAATGCACAATGTCAGGTGCCCAACCTAATTTACGAACGGTTTCATTTACACCTTTGCAAAAGAAAATGGCACGCTCATCATTGCCGGCATAAAACCTGTTTTCTTTGTCGTGAAAGACTGACTTACGGTGGAAGTAATCTTCATTATCAATGAAATAGACTTGAAGCTTGGCGTTAGGAATAGAGGCAACTTTAATAGTTAGCGGCTTCTCTTCATCGCCAACGGCAATGTTAATTCCTGATAGCCTCACCACTTCATGTAACCTGTTCTTTCGCTCATTGATAATTCCAAATCTGGGGACCAGGATCCTGATTTCCATACCTCTTTCCTGCATAGCCTGAGGTAATTTTCTTACCAACTTGGCTACTTCAGAAGTTTGGAGAAAAGGGTCGATCTCGCTGGCTACATAAAGTATTCGGATTTTTGACATAAATTAAAATTTTGGGTAAAACGGAAATGAAGGCACAAAAGTACGAAATATTACCCCCCTTTTCAAGAATTTACCTAAAGCCCGTATATATTTGCCCCCCTTGTACCTGCCCCTGATACATGCAAATTTTCAAGAAATCAGCCCAATTAAGGGACTTTTTGAAGGAAAAACGCCTGCAAAATAAAATCATAGGATTTGTGCCAACCATGGGGGCCTTACACCGGGGGCACCTGGAGTTAATCAAAGTTTCGAAAAATCAGACAGACCTAACCGTATGCTCCATTTTTGTAAATCAGGCCCAGTTTAATAATGACCTGGATTTTCAGAAATACCCCAAAAATGAGGAACAAGACATTGAATTACTAGAAGAGGTTGGTTGTGATGTTTTGTTTATGCCGCCTGGCCCGGAGATTTACCCTCAGAAGCCAAATATCACTTTCCAACTTGGAGGGCTGGCTGATGTGTTGGAAGGAAGATTCCGACCGGGTCATTTCAGCGGTGTTGTCTTAGTAGTGAGTAAGTTGTTTCACATCGTATCGCCTAATTATGCCTTCTTCGGATTGAAAGATCTTCAACAATGCCTGGTGATACGAGAACTCGTAAATGAGATGATGTTTGATGTTAAACTTGTATTTGTTCCAACAGTGCGCGAACCTGATGGTCTTGCCATGTCATCAAGAAATTTGCGACTAACACCAGAAGAAAGGGTAAAAGCAGCAGGAATATATAAGTCGTTGAATTTTGCACGCCAAGCATTGTTGCAAGGAAAACAAATGGCTGAAGTTAGGGTTGAGATTGAAAAGCAATACAATACATTGGGCATTCAATTAGAGTATTTTGAATTGGTAGAGTTTGAAGGGCTCAGGTTTTTGGAAGGCATAGCGGGTGCTGCTAAACCCGTAGTTTGTGCAGCTGCTTATGTGGGTGAAGTTCGATTAATTGATAATTTATTTTTGAAGGATTAGCTATGATGATTGAAGTATTGAAATCAAAAATACATCGGGTAAAAATTACGCAAGCTGAATTACATTATGTTGGCAGCATAACCATAGATGAAAAGCTAATGCAGGCAGCCAATCTGATTGAAGGAGAGAAGGTGCAAATTGTAAATATCAACAATGGAGAAAGGCTGGAAACTTATGTGATTAAAGGAGAAGCTGGAAGTGGACAAGTTTGTTTGAACGGGCCCGCTGCCAGAAAGGCGCAAGTGGGTGATATTGTTATCATCATATCTTACGCTTTGATGGAATTTGAGCAGGCAAAATCATTTAAGCCCAGACTTATTTTTCCTGATCCAAATAATTGTTTGAATTAATTACATGGATAAAATCAGGGTATACATTCAATACATCATAATTCTTGGCATTACCCTGTTTTTGCTTTGGCTTGCACTTAACAGATTAGTGAGTGCTGAAGGAGATTTGGATGTGTGGCAACTGCTCATGCAGACCTGGGCCGAATCTGATAAAACTTTTATGCTACTTATGGCTTTAGTTGCTATGCTGAGTCATGCTATCAGGGCGGCACGATGGAATTTATTACTTACTGCAGCATCACATCCAACAAGCTTTTGGAAAGCCTTTCATTCATTGATGATCGGGTACCTGGTTAACATGGCGATTCCTCGTGGAGGAGAATTATCTCGTTGTTACAATCTTTCAAAACTCCAGTCTACCCCTATAGAAGTTTCTTTAGGTTCTGTAGTAGCAGAGCGCACTATCGATTTGTTGTGCATGTTTTTCATCATACTCTTAACCTTTGCGCTTGAATTTGCAACCATTTTCAGTTTGTTCAGTGGTTTGTTTGAGACATATTCAATTACTACAGTTTCTTTGGGCAAGTATAGTTTAATTGCAGTTGGTGTAACTGCGGTAGCTTTTTTACTGATTAGGTTGCTCATGCGCTCGGGTAAAGTAAAAGCCTTTTTTCAAAGATTTTGGTTTGGCTTTCGTGCAGGATTACTCTCTGTTTTTGCCGTAAAAAACAAGGCAACATTTTTATTGCAAACACTGATTATATGGTTGCTGTACTTACTTATGAGCAAGTTTGTTTTGATGGCATTTCCGGAGACTTCAGGCCTGAGCTGGGGGGGCGTGATGGTGATTTTTACAGTAGGTTTAATTGCAATGGCTATTCCATTACCAGGAGGCGCAGGTTCATATCATGTATTACTTCCACTCACGCTGATAGGTTTATATGCCATACCCGAATCAAGAGCTATTGCATTTACCTTCATTTTCCATGCCTGGCAAAGTTTTATTCTGATTCTTGCCGGGGCAATTTCATTAGTAGCTAGCTTTGTGCTCATCAAATGGCAAGCACAGAAAAAATAGTTGATTGGCAAACCGCGCAGCAATTGGTAAATAGTTGGAAGGGAGCCGGTGAAACAGTGGTATTTACCAATGGCTGTTTTGATATACTGCATGCCGGCCATATAGACTATCTTGAAAAGGCCAGGGCTTTAGGTCATAGACTCATTATTGGCCTCAATACAGACGCATCGGTTAGCAGATTTAAAGGGCCCGACAGGCCTGTTCAAGATGAATTTAGCAGGGCCAGAATTTTAGCTGCACTGGAGTTTGTAGATGCTGTTGTGTTATTCAATGAAGACACACCCCTTAAGCTGATCAGCACGCTCATTCCCAATATATTAGTTAAGGGAAGTGACTATTTGGCAGAAAATATTGTTGGTGCAGATGTTGTTAAAAGCCACGGAGGTGAGGTAAAAACCATCAGCTTTTTAGCAGGTTATTCAACCTCCAAAATAATTGATCGTATAAAAAGACAATAAAAAAGGAAAAATATGGGATTGATAGTAATTGGTATTTTTTTCATGATTGTGGGCAGTATTGTTAGCTCAAGGTTGAAAAGCAAATTCAAAGAATATTCGCAAACTCCTTTAAACAAGAATCTTACTGGCGCAGACATTGCCCGCTTAATGCTTGCAGATAATGGAATAACTGACGTTAAAGTGGTGCAAGTTGATGGAAAGTTGACAGACCATTATAACCCAGCCACAAAAACGGTAAGCCTAAGTTCAGAAGTATATAACGGCAGAAACGCGGCAGCCGCTGCAGTTGCTTCTCATGAATGTGGCCATGCCGTGCAGCATGCTACAGCTTATTCCATGCTGGAGTTTCGCTCTGCCATGGTGCCTGTGCAAAACATTACTTCGAGAATTATGAACATCATATTTTTTGCCATGATGTTCGGAGCCTTTGCCATTGAGGGCCTATTCAGTTTTGATACAGCCATTTTAGTAATCATTGGATGTTACAGTGTATTCGCCCTTTTTGCGCTTATAACCTTACCGGTAGAATTTGATGCCAGTAAGCGAGCGCTGGCCTGGGTACAGCAGAGAGGAATAGTAAATTCAGACGAATATGATATGGCCAAAGATGCCTTAAAATGGGCAGCCATGACTTATGTGGTAGCTGCTATTGCTGCGCTGGCATCACTGATGTATTGGGTAATGATTTTCCTTGCCAGGAGAGACTGATTTCCAAACGTCAACTGCATGGCTTTTTGAAATAGTAAATTATTTTTGCGGGGCAGGCTTAACACTTGTAAGCTTGCCCCGTTTTTTTTGAGAATCTTTAAATTTTAGTCGATGAACTTTCAATTAAGTGAAGAGCAATTAGCCGTTCAGCAAGCCGCAAGAGATTTTGCGCAAACAGAACTTTTGCCGGGTGTTATAGAGCGAGATACGCACCAGCAATTCCCAAAGGAACAAGTAAAGAAAATGGGTGAACTCGGCTTCATGGGGATGATGGTTGACCCAAAGTATAATGGTGGGGGTATGGATTCCGTCTCCTATGTTTTGGCGATGGAAGAAATTTCAAAGATAGATGCCTCGGCCTCAGTAGTTATGTCAGTTAATAATTCACTCGTGTGTTGGGGGCTTGAGATGTATGGCACTGAAGAGCAAAAAGAAAAATATTTAAAGCGATTAGCAACGGGCGAAATAATTGGGGCCTTTTGTTTGTCTGAGCCTGAGGCAGGTTCTGATGCTACCAGCCAGCGCACTACGGCAGAAGATAAAGGAGACTACTATCTCTTAAACGGAACTAAGAACTGGATCACAAATGGGAACAGTTCCAGTATTTGTTTGGTAATTGCACAAACAGATCCGGAGAAAAGACATAAAGGCATTAACTGTTTGATTGTGGAAAAAGAGATGGATGGTTTTGTGGTTGGCAAGAAAGAAGACAAGATGGGCATAAGAGGATCTGATACACATTCGCTTATGTTTAACGATGTGAAAGTTCCTAAATCAAATAGAATTGGCGAAGAAGGTTTTGGGTTCAACTTTGCCATGAATACCTTAAACGGTGGCCGTATTGGTATTGCGGCACAAGCGCTTGGTATTGCTTCAGGGGCTTATGAGCTTGCCCTGCAATATTCAAGAGAGCGCAAAGCTTTTGGTAAACCTATCAGTCAGCACCAGGCCATTCAGTTTAAGTTAGCCGAAATGGCTACAAAAATTGAAGCCGCAAGACTCATGATTTTCCAGGCGGCTTATTTAAAAGATCAGGGTAAAGATTTTGTTAAGGCTGCAGCCATGGCCAAGTTGTACGCATCTACTATTGCACAAGAAGTAACGACAGAGGCTGTTCAAATTCACGGAGGCTATGGTTACGTGAAGGAATATCACGTAGAAAGACTAATGCGTGATGCCAAGATTACCCAAATTTATGAGGGTACATCAGAAATTCAACACATGGTAATTGCCAGAGAGTTATTGAAGTAAGCTGATTTATACCTGGGCCGATTTGTTCCAGGTATAAACACTTTCTGAAATCTCTGTGAGTAAATCAGGCTCTTTTTCAAGCGCATTTCCAATTACCAATACATCAGCTCCGGCAAACAAAGCCTCTTTAGCTTTATGTGTACTGTTGATACCGCCACCTACAATGAGCGGGACATTAATAGTTCTTTTAACAGTACTGATCATTTTTTGTGAAATAGGTTTCTCTGCTCCGCTGCCCGCATCAAGGTAAATTAATTTTAAGCCAAGCATTTCTCCGGCCAATGCAGTACATGCTGCTAAAGTATATTTATCTTCTGGTATAGGTGTAGTGTTGCTCATGTAGGCTGCCGAGCTAAGCTTACCCGAATTAATCAACATATATCCGGTAGGTAAAACCTCAAGCTTGCTATTCTTGATTAAGGGGGCAGCGGTTACATGCTGGCCAATTAATAACTCTGGATTTCTACCTGAGATTAGCGAAAGAAAAAGCAGGGCATCAGCACTTAAGTCAATCTGGATATTACTTCCCGGAAAGAGTATTACGGGGATATTACAATTGTCTTTAATGAATCTGATGATTTGATTTAAGTTATTGGTGGTAACCAGGCTGCCACCAATAAAGAAGAAATCAATGTAATTTTCACTCGCAAGGTTAATTAGTTTTTGCAAGGCATTGATTTCATCAACCTTGTCCGGATCAATAAGTACTGCAATAGCTTTTTTTCCGGCAATTTTTTTATCGATTAGTGTTTGAAGAATTGGAAGCATCTTTTTCATTTTGTTGCGATTGTAAAAACGCTATCAGCTTTTCTTTGGCGAGTTCAAGCAGAATGGCCGAAGCATGACTAACCAGGGTATCGCCAACCCTACTTAAAATTTCGCTTGCGTATGATGGGCCTTCCTCTTCTTCCTGGTATTCTTCTTCGGTTACCGGCTTTGCTTTATGTTTCTTTTTTACTTTCTGTTTTTTCTTTGTACTGCCAAACAGGCCTTTTGCTATAAAATAAGTGAGTGCCAGAGAGCCACCAACAATTAGGGCTGTTGTAATGGCGCGTTCTGCTTTTTCTGAAAGCACGCTTAATTCTGCTTCCATTTCTTCTCTGTGCAGTTCGGCATCGTGAAGAACTTTTTCTTTTTCTCTTTCTAAACTACTGTTGTGCATCTTTCTTTTCTTTCTTTTGAAGTATATCTGCTACTTTATCTTCTATTATTTTATCAAGACCAATCGTCTTTTTCAATACAATAAGTATTAGTAAAACAAGCAAATAAAAAACGGCTACAATAATAAAGCCCAGATAAGGGTACTCAGGAAATAATCCGTTTAAGTATAGCGCAATGCCGAGATTAAGGAAAAGAAAAAACATTGAGAATGTAAATAGCAGCATTAGCGCCATCATAGCACGCGCCATTACACCTGCAATTTCTTCTTTAATTTCAAGCTTAATTAAAGCGATTCGGGCTTCTATATAAGCTGAAACACTTTCGAACAAAGAGTCTAATTTGAGAAGTTTGATTAGTCCCGATCCCAGCATAATGAAAACTTTTATGCAATATAATGAGAATAGGCATTAATTTTTAGTAAACGACTGCAGTTCTTCTTTATAGATAAGTTCACCCGCTTTATTGTAGCGTTCTTTTTTAACCAAAACATTTTGAACCGGACTTACATACTTGAATGACTTAATCGAATCAGATTTTACCTGGTCGTAAAAAACCTTTTCATACACATAGACTGAGTCTATTTGTTGTCCGCGTGGCAGGGTATAAACCGGAAGAATTTCTTGAATGCACAACTTGAATTTATCTGCACCATCTTCATCATCCCAGCAATAACCAATTTTATTCAGCAGGTATACTTCGTTATTAAAAAACAAAACATTCTTTCTTCTATATACAGAATTTACCAAATACAGGTTTTCATCATAATCATCAGTGCCTGCCAATTGCCACTCACCTAATCTTTTATTGGTAAATGCTTTTGAAATTACCTTAAACTCTTCTTCGGTTTTCTGCACATAATCAAACTTGATATAATTCAGCTCTTGTATATCAGTAATATTTTTGTTGAAATAAATCAATGAAAAAGGAATCATGAAGAACACAACTACGATATAGAGGAAGCCAATCAATCTGAATTGAATAGTCAATTTTCCAAAAGTCTTGGCAACACCTACCAAAAAATTACGCGTTATTTTGAAGCTAAGAAAAATGAGTATACCAGTTACATTAAATAGAATGTGCGCAAAAGCAAGATTGATAGCAGCCTGCGACTTGATAATAGCTGCTAATAAGGCTGTTATGGTTGTACCTAAATTTGCACCCAGAATAAAGGGTGTTGCATTATTTAATTTTACCGCACGTGTTGCAACAAGAGGTACCATTAATGAAGTAGTAATCGAGCTTGATTGAACTGCAGCAGTAAGGGTAGTACCCCAGAAAAATGATTTAAAGGGATTCTTAAAAATGAATTTTCTCAACTTGTTGGTAGAGCCTCCAATAAGTGTTTTGTAAATGAGTCTTGAAAGAATCCAGATGGATGCAAAAACCAATAGCGCTGCAATTATTACCAAAATAAAATTTCCGGGTATAATCGCCAGTATCCATTTTTTCAAAAAGAAATTGCCAAACAGATTTAAGCCGAAATACCACTCGGTGCCGTTTGTTTGTTCTGGAAATAAGGCTGAAGTAATATAAGCGCTGGCGCCAGACAAAACACCGAAATAATATTCCAAGGGAAACAGAAGCGCTGCAGTGAATATGTTAAAAAAATCATGTACAGTTCCTGCAGCGAGCGCTCGTCTGAATTCATTTTTATCTGTAATAAATCCTAATGATACAATAGTACTGGTAATGGTGGTGCCAATGTTTGCGCCCATGGCCATGGGGATGGCATCTTGATATGTTATTGTACCTGAAGCAACTGCCGCCACTATAATAGATGTACTGCTTGAACTGCTTTGTAAAATGGCCGTCATCAGCAAACCAATAAAAAGCGCGATGAAAGGGTTGGCAGTAAGAAATATAAATGATTCTGCAGCATCTCTTCCTAAAAACCTGAATGCGGTTGAAAGCAAGTCGAGCGAAAAAACAAAAAGAAAAAGTCCAAAAAGAAAATAGGTAAGCCTAAGCAGATTGGTTTTGTAATCTGTTTTGATCAAAGACTCTCCATTTGTTTCTGGTTGAGGCATTTCAAAAAATTAGGAGCCAATAAAATATTACAGTCCGAAATAATTGCCCAGGTCTTCCCTTATTTTAGGGTTAACGGCTACGGCTAGTATAACAGAGATGAGTAAACCGATTAGCGCATACAACATATCTTTTCCAACCAACCATAAGGCCTGTTTTTTATGGACATGTTTTTTCTTTTTACGCATTAAAGAGATGTATATTTCTATACCACCAATTACGCCCAGGAAAACCCATGTTGTACTCATGGGTATGGTACTTACAAACAGCTTATAGATCAGTAGC
>DAOLDI010000032.1:0-11369 GCA_035327445.1 Cyclobacteriaceae bacterium
AAGAATGGCATCCACATTATAGACTTAAACAAGACAATCAATTGCCTTGAAGATGCATCTTACGCTATGAAGAATATCGTAAGGTCAGGTCGTAAAGTAATGTTTGTTGCTACCAAGAAGCAGGCTAAAGATATAGTTGCTGAAGAAGCAAAACGCCTTAACATGCCATTTGTAACTGAACGCTGGTTGGGTGGAATGTTGACTAACTTCGCTACAATCCGTAAGTCATTAAAGAGACTTTCATCAATCGAAAAACTGATGAAAGACGAAGCTTACCATAACCTGGCCAAGAAAGAGCGTTTAATGCTTACCCGTGAAAAGGCAAAGCTTGAAAAACTTTTGGGTGGAATTGCAGATTTAAACAGACTACCCGCAGCCTTATTCGTAATTGATGTTAAGCGCGAGCACATTGCAGTTAAAGAAGCTCAGAAATTAAATATTCCTGTAATTGCTATGGTAGATACCAACTCAGATCCTTCTGATGTTGACTTCCCTATACCTGCAAACGATGATGCGTTCAAGTCAATTTTAATCGTTACCAAGCAGATTGGTAAAGTGATTGAGGAGGCATTGATGGAGCGTAAGAAAGATAAAGACGAGGCTAACCTGAAGAAGGAAGAAGAAGAGAAGCGCAAAGTTGATGAGGTGGTTGAGGCCAAATAAGCGACTTAAGATCAGATAATTGATATCATAATAAAATTGATGCTGAACATCGGTCGCAAGCCGATGTTTGGTTTTTATAGACCAAAGAGTTCAAAATAAAAATTATAAAATTAAATAGATATGGCTATTACAGCACAAGACGTAAACAAGCTGAGGCAAATGACAGGTGCCGGCATGATGGATTGCAAAAAGGCATTAAGTGAAGCCGATGGTGATTTTGAAAAAGCAGTTGAAATTTTAAGAAAGAAAGGACAGAAAGTTTCTGCTTCTCGCGCAGACAAAGAAGCTAAGGAAGGTTCAGTGTTTGTAAAAACAAGTGATGATAATAAAGATGCAGTTCTGGTTGCTTTAAACTGCGAAACTGACTTCGTAGGTAAAAACCAGGAATTCCAAAACCTAGGACAGTCTATTGCTGATGCAGCTTTTGCAGCTAAAGCAAGCACTAAAGAAGAAGTATTGAGCTTGAAGCTTGGAGATCTGACAGTAGCCGAAAAGATTACTGAACTTGTGGGTAAGATTGGCGAGAAATTAGAAATAAGTGAGTACGTACGCCTGAATGGTGAAGCCGTAGTACCTTATATACATGCAGGTAGCAAACTTGGTGTGTTGGTAGTATTAAAAGGTGTTAATGGTCATGATGTTGTAGGTGCCGGCAAAGATGTAGGAATGCAAATTGCGGCCATGAATCCTGTAGCTGTAGATGAAAAGTCTGTAGATACCTCAATCATTGAAAAAGAGCTTGAAATTGCCAAAGCACAAATTTTAGCTGAAGGCAAACCTGAAAACATGGTAGAAAAAATAGCCCAGGGTAAGTTGCAGAAGTTCTTTAAAGAGAGCACACTGTTACACCAGGCTTTTGTTAAGGATAATTCAAAAACCGTAGCTCAATACCTGGATAGCATCAATAAAGGACTTACCGTAGCTGAGTTCAGAAGAGTAGCTATCGGGTAATTCAAATTCATTTGAATAAAAAAGGGGCTTTAAGCCCCTTTTTTATTTTTGTTTATTCAGTCTTTTTCCTGAAAGCCGCCTTAAAAGCATTTTTAAGTTCTTCCCCGGCTTTTTCAAGACTTTCTTCTACCTCTTTCCAACGCTCTTTATTGCCCATTTCTTCTTTCATTTTTTTTGCGCTTGACTTCAGGTCGCTGTACTTTTCTTCGTACTCCTTTTCCAATCGGTCAGAGGCTTCTTTGAGTTCTTCAATGAAGTTGTCTATTCTTTTTCCGAAATTCTTAAACGCTTTTTCAGCGGTCTTTTCTTGCTCGTTTTCCATGATGTTCTCTGCGTTTTTCTAAATATAAGGTTTGTTGTATATGCTCCTTAACGGAATAAAAATAACTGCATAAAGCATATATTAATTTAATATTTTGATTTTATTATAAATATCAAAATATTGAAGGCAATAATTAACCAAAACCAAACTTTTAACTTATGAGAAAACTAAGAAAATTAGGCTTAGTCTTGCTCTCGTGTATAGCCATATACGCGTGTTCTATTCAAGATGAGACCTTAAATCTTGATGGATTAGACGATCCAACACTTACTTCCTTGAAGCAAGAAATTGAAGGAAGGTACATCGTAGTATTCAACACCGATAAAACCGGCAGGGCAACATCGAGGGTTGGTAATGATTTCCAGCTTACCACAGAGTATGTGCGTGAGCAGGCATTATCAGTTCTAGACGCAAATGGGGTATCCCCTGAATCTGTAGATCAGATCTATAGCCAGGTATTAGATGGATTTGTTGCAAAACTATCCAATGAAGAATTATTAAAGCTTAGAAATGATGAGCGTATCAGTTATATCGAGCCAGATGGAATTGTAACCAAGTACTCTGGCACACAAACGAATGCAACTTGGGGATTAGACAGAGTAGACCAGAGAGCATTGCCTCTTAATCAGACATACACTTATGATGCTACAGGAACTGGTGTAACAGCTTACATCATCGATACTGGTATTCGCACCGCGCATGTAGATTTTGGAGGACGTGCACAACGTGGATTTGACGCCTTTGGCGGAAACTCTGAAGACTGCAATGGTCATGGTACTCACGTAGCAGGAACCGTAGGTGGAACAACTTACGGTGTAGCGAAGAATGTAACATTGGTTGGAGTTCGTGTATTAGATTGTAATGGTTCAGGAAGCTTCAGCGGTATAATTGCTGGTATGGATTGGGTGGTTGCTAATGCTTCGGGTCCTTCTGTTGCAAATATGTCTTTAGGTGGTGGCAGCAGCACAGCAGTAAATGATGCAGTTCAGCGTATGTATGATGCGGGTGTACCCGTAATTGTAGCGGCTGGAAATGGTAACATAGCAGGCCGGGCTCAAGATGCATGTAATTATTCACCTGCCGGTGCTCCAAGAGCCTATACAGTTGGAGCAACAACAACTTCAGATGCAAAAACTTCATGGTCAAACTATGGTAATTGTGTAAATATTTTTGCTCCAGGAGCTAGTATTACATCTGCATGGCACACAAGCAATACAGCTATCAATACGATTAGTGGTACAAGTATGGCTTCTCCTCATGTAGCAGGTGCCGCAGCTCTTTATCTTCAGAATAATCCTGGCGCAAGTTCTCAGCAGGTGTACGACTTTTTAACTGCCAATAGCACCAAGAATATAGTAACAAATTCTAGTACTGCTAACAACCATATGCTATATACCTTAGGTAATGGTGGCAATGGCGGTGGAGGAGACGATGGTGGAGGAGATGACGGAGGTGGAGATGATGGTGGCGGAGATGACGGTGGAGGAGGAGATCCTGATCCAAGCGGAATTTCTCTCTCTGTAAACGGATATAAAGTACAAGGGCTTCAGAGAGCTGATCTTACCTGGAGTGGAGCAACCTCTACAAGCGTTGATATTTATAGAAATGGAACTAAAATAGCTACTGTATCTAATAGCGGTTCTTATACAGATAATATTAATGTAAGAGGAGGCGGAACTTACAGATACTCAGTGTGTGAAGCGGGTACTTCAACATGTTCTGCAGAAGTAACTGTTACGTTCTAATTGTTAATTAAGAATTTATTTAAAGGCCCAGCCAAATGGTTGGGCCTTTTTCTTTTGATGGCTAAGGCCTAATTTTAGTTTTGAAATTAAAACATGAAGAGGTGAGAAGATTATTGATCTTAATTTGTTGCGCGGCCTTACTTTTTTCCTGCGCATCTAATAAAAAGCATAAAAAACTAAAACCCGGCAAACCCATTCCTTGTCCGGTAAAGGATTGCTGATGCTCAAAAAGATTGTCATAGCTATCGATGGTTACTCAGCTTGCGGCAAAAGCACTACAGCAAAAGCCTTAGCTGAAAATCTGAATTATTACTACATCGATTCAGGAGCCATGTACCGTGCAGTTACTTTATACTTTCTTGAAAATCATGTGCCCATAACTAACCCGAAGGAAGTTAATGCTGCACTGAATAAAATCAATATTGAGTTCAAGCATATTGCTTCAGCAAAGGCTTCTGTAATTTTTTTGAATGGATTAAATGTAGAACGGCAGATTCGTGAAATGCGCATTTCAGAAAATGTTAGCCAGGTAAGTACTCTGGTGCCGGTGAGAAAAGCCATGGTTGAGCAACAAAGAAAATTCGGAAAAAAGAAAGGTGTAGTTATGGATGGGCGCGATATAGGCACGGTGGTATTTCCGGATGCCGAACTCAAGATATTTATGAATGCTGATATGGATATCAGGGCTTACCGCAGACAAAAAGAATTGCTGGAGCATGGAGAATTAGTGGTAATAGATGAAGTAATCAAAAACCTGGAACAGAGAGATTTAATTGATAGTCCGCGTTCTGAAGGACCCCTGAAACGTGCAGAAGATGCCGTATTACTGGACACAAGCCATATCACACTGGATGAACAAATAGAGCTGGCAACGCAAATGGCTTTGAGCAGGATTTTGGCTCAATAAATTTCCTGTTTTTAAACAATCCATAAGGCTTCCGGTTAGCATAATTGAAGTTTTAATTGTACCAAAAATTACTATTTTTGCCACGGTTCAAATAAGCCTTTTATCTGCAAATGGGTCGTTTTATCAAGTTAAAAAAGGGATTCAACATTAATCTGGCCGGAAAGGCAGCATTAAAAATCTCTGAATCAGCACAACCAGAAACTTTCGCATTAAAACCCGCTGATTTTCACGGTATTGACATGCCAAAACTCTTAGTTAAAGAAGGGGATGTTGTAAAGGCAGGCTCACCTGTTTTTTACGATAAGCAAAACCCTACAGTTATGCATGCAGCACCTGTAAGTGGTGAGGGGGTTGAAATTAGGCGAGGAGAGAAGCGTAAGATTCTGGAAATAAAAATTCTTGCTGACAAAGAAGTAAGTCACGAGCAATTCAACAAATATTCAGTATCAGACCTGGCTAATCTCAAAAGAGAACAGGCGCAGGAGCAGCTGGTAAAATCTGGCGTGTGGCCAAATATCATTCAGCGTCCTTATGGCATAGTGGCAGACCCTAATGAGAGCCCAAAAGCAATTTTCATTTCAGGATTTGATAGCCATCCGCTTGCTGCTGATTATAATTTTATTCTCAAGGGAATGGATAATTATTTTCAGGCAGGATTGGATGTACTTAAGAAATTTACATCGGGCCTTATTCACCTGAATATAAATGCGGAAGGTGAAGTACCGCAAATCTTTTCGCATGCGAAAGGCGTAGAGCTGAACAAATTTTCAGGTGCGCATCCTGCGGGTTGTGTAGGCGTGCAGATTCATCATATTGATCCTATTAACAAGGGTGAAATAGTATGGACTGTAAATCCATTTGGTGTAATCCAGATTGGTAAGCTCTTTTTAAATGGTATCTATGATACTTCAAGACTTATCGCACTTGCAGGTTCAGAAGTGAAGAATCCGCAGTATTATAAAACCTATACCGGAGCTTCTATCAATAAGTTTATTAATGCTAACCTGAAACAAGATCATGTGCGTTGCATCTCTGGTAACGTATTAACAGGATCAAAAATTGAAAAAGATGGTTACATAGGCTATTACGATAACCTCGTAACTGTTGTACCTGAAGGTGATCAATACGAATTCTTTGGATGGATTAAACCTTCAGTAAATAAACTTAGCTTCCACCGTGCTATTGGTTTGTTATCATTCCTGAACCCAAACAAAGAATTTGTGGTAAACACCAACACAAACGGTGAGCCCAGAGCATTTGTGCAATCAGGAATTTTTGAGAGAGTTACGCCTATGGATATCCTGCCGATGCACCTTTTGAAGGCAATCATTGCAGAAGATTTTGATGAGATGGAAGCACTGGGTATTTACGAAGTAATTGAAGAGGATCTTGCTTTGTGCGAATTTGTGGATGTTTCTAAACACAATGTACAGCAGATAGTAAGAGAGGGAATTGATTTAATGATGAATAGCTAATTATATATGAAGTTTCTGAGAGATACTTTCGATAAGTTAAAACCACACTTTGATAAAGGTGGCAAGTTTGAAAAACTTCACTACGTATTTGACGGCCACGAAACACTCTTCTTTGTTCCTAAAACAGTAACAAAAACTAAAGGTGTTCAAATTCGTGATGCGGTTGACATGAAGCGCTTAATGGTAACGGTAATTATTGCCATGTTACCTTGTTTACTTTTTGGAACCTGGAACGTAGGGCATCAGCATTTTCTAGCTCAAGGTATTTTAGATGCCAGCTTGATGGATAAAATCTGGATTGGTGCTTTCAAGGTTGTTCCTATTGTTGTGGTATCTTATGTAACCGGTCTTACCATTGAGTTTACAGCAACAACTATTCGCAGGCACCCAATAAATGAAGGCTTCCTGGTTTCAGGTATGTTGATTCCCCTGGTTATGCCGGCAGATATACCCTTATGGCAAGTTGCCATTGCAACTGCTTTTGCAGTAATTATTGCAAAAGAAGCTTTTGGGGGTACAGGAATGAATATTTTAAATGTTGCTTTAACAGCAAGAGCATTTTTATACTTTGCCTATCCCGGAGATATTTCTGGTGATGTTTGGACATACTTGCCCGAAGGTACTCAGGTTGTTGCTGGTTATTCAGGTGCTACTGCACTTGCGGTTGCCGCAGCTGCAACTGATAACGCAGTTGTAGCGCTTAATAATTTTGGCGCAGGTTGGGCAGATAATATTTACAGTTTTTCAAATCTCTTCTTCGGCTTTATTCCAGGCAGTATTGGTGAAACTTCTGCATTGATGTGTTTGATAGGTGCAGCTATTCTTATACTCACCGGAGTTGGAAGCTGGAAAATTATTTTTAGTGTCTTTGTAGGAGCCTGGGGTATGGGCGCATTTATGAACCTGATAGGCGGAAACGCTTTTATGGAATTGCCTGCGCATTATCACCTGGTAATGGGTGGCCTGGCATTTGGTGCCGTATTCATGGCTTCAGATCCGGTTACTGCTGCGCAGACAGAAACAGGTAAATGGATTTATGGATTATTGATAGGGGCTCTTACTGTATTGATCAGAGTATTTAACCCTGCATACCCTGAAGGTATAATGTTGGCAATACTTCTTATGAATGTATTCGCTCCGCTAATTGATTATTATGTTGTTGGTGCAAACAAAAAACGCAGATTAAAACGTGCAACAGTCTAACTTATACATCGTCATCTTTACCGCTATTATGACAATCATAGTAGGCGGTGCCTTATCGCTTACATCAATTGTGTTGGGTCCTGCGCAAAAGCGCTCAATAGAACTGGACACCAAAAGTCAGATTTTAAATGCGGTAACTGATAAGGTTAAAATCGATAAGGGAACAGATATCCTTGCCCTGTATGATAAGCGCATCAGCTCATTGGTGGTTGATTTTAATGGTAATGAAATTACTAAGGATGAAAAGGGGAATCCTATTGTAGCAGAGAATGTAGATATCCTTAGAAACTTCAAGCGTGCCGCTGCAGACAGACAGTATCCTATTTTCAGATTGATGAATGATAATAATCCTGAAGAAGTTGAAGCTTATATCTTACCTGTTTATGGTAATGGACTATGGGACAGAATTTGGGGTTATGTTGCGCTCGATCCAGAGTTTCAAACAATATTGGGGGTAGCATTTGGTCATAAAGCCGAAACACCAGGCCTTGGTCAGAGAATTGAGACGCCAGAAATTCAAAACAGATTTAAGGGCAAGAAAATTTTTGACGAAGAAGGCAAACTGGTTTCGGTAACCATGGTAAAAGGTGAAGCCGGTGGTGGCGGAGAAGGAAGTATTAAAATGTTTCAGGAAAGACCGCACCAGGTTGACGGGCTTTCAGGTGCTACACTAACCGCAGTGGGTGTAAACAAAATGCTCGAAACTTATTTGAGCGCATACAAAAACTATTTTAATAAACTGAATGCTGAAAAGATTTCAGCTTTGTAATAAAAGATCAATCGTATTATGGCAGAAGCTACGGTAGAAAAAAGCGCAGAACAGGTTGTTCAAAAACCTGCAGAAGCCCTTCTTTCCAAAAGAAGAAAGAAATTCATAACTGATCCATTGAATGATGATAACCCCATTACTGTGCAGGTATTGGGAATTTGTTCGGCCTTGGCGGTTACAGTGAAGATGGAGCCAACACTCATCATGAGTATCTCTGTAATTTGTGTAATTGTATTGGCTAACCTTATTATTTCACTATTACGAAATTTAATCCCCAATCGTGTACGTATCATTGTGCAATTGGCAGTAATTGCTTCTCTGGTAACACTTGTTGCTGAAGTTTTGAAAGCTTACAATTATCCGATGTATAAAGTATTAGGTGCGTTCGTGGGTTTGATTATTACCAACTGTATTGTGATGGGCCGCTTAGAGGCTTTCGCAATGGGTAACAAACCTTATGATTCAATTTTAGACGGATTAGGAAATGGGTTAGGTTATGCATGGATCATTTTGGCAGTAGCTTTCTTCCGTGAATTATTGGGATCAGGTTCAGTATTTGATTTCAATGTTTTCGCTTCTGTGGGTATACCTTATGTAAACAACTCATTAATGGTTGACCCTGTTGGTGCTTTCATGATTCTTGGGTTGATCATTTGGGCACAGCGTACTAAAACTGGTTATGTAGAACATAATTAATATTCAGATCATGCAAGAATTAATTAATCTAGGAATAAAAGCCATATTTATCGAGAACATGATCTTCGCCTATTTCTTGGGCATGTGTTCTTACCTGGCGGTATCAAAGAAAGTTTCAACAGCTTTGGGTTTAGGCCTCGCAGTAACTTTTGTACTCAGCATAACAGCACCCATCAACTGGTTGATTTATGAAAATGTATTGAAAGAAGGCGCACTTGCCTGGTTAGGTGCTGGCTTTGAAGGCATCAGCCTTGAGTTTTTGCAATTCATCATGTTCATCGCCATTATTGCTGCCATGGTGCAGTTGGTTGAAATGGTAATTGAGAAAGTGTCTCCTGCGCTTTATGGTTCATTAGGAATTTTTCTTCCGCTAATTGCGGTTAACTGTGCTATCCTTGGTGGTTCCTTATTTATGGTACAAAGAGATTATACTTTACCTGAGGCAGCTGTATTTGGTTTTAGTTCAGGTATCGGTTTCTTCCTGGCCATTGTGGCGCTTGCAGCTATCAGAGAAAAATTAAAGTACAGCAATGTGCCTGATGGACTAAAAGGTTTGGGCTTAACCATGTTCATCACCGGTTTAATGGGATTAGCCTTTAAATCATTTATCGGTATTGCATTATAAAAACATCATACATTAAACTTAAAGGCTTCTGCAAAAAACGGAAGCCTTTTTTATTTTAGAAAACATGAAAACTACAGCTCGCACATTACTCAGATATTTCTTAAGCGGAACCATTTTTATAGTTCCTTTGGTAGCCACCTTATATTTTATTTTCGCTGCTATTACCTGGCTTGATGGCTTGCTTGAAACGCCAATTCCTGGTTTAGGTCTGGTAATTATCATCTCAGTGATAACTTTATTTGGTTATCTCACTACTACTTTCTTTTTTAAAACATTTACTGATCTTTTTGAGACGGCCATCAAGCGTATGCCCCTGGTAAGTTTGATCTATAACTCCATAAAAGATTTGATTGGTGCATTTGTGGGTGATAAGAAGAAATTCACGCACCCTGTTCTGGTGTTGATGAATAAAGAATCCGGGATTTACAAGATGGGTTTTGTTACACAAGACAATCTGAATGAAATTGGTTTAAAAGATATGGTTTCGGTTTACCTGCCACACTCATACAATTTCAGTGGCAATCATTTTTTAGTACCAAGAGAAAATATCAAGCCACTGAATATACCCGGAGCTACTGCCATGAAGTTTATTGTGTCAGGCGGTATTTCAGGATTTGATGAATGATGAAGAAGTAATGCCGCTTAGTTTCCGTGAACCGCCACAGCAATCTTTGAATCTGCTGTACCATAATACAAAAACCATTTGCCTTTGAAGTACACCAGGCCCTCAACAAAACATACATTGTTGATTTGTCCGGTTATCTCGTAATCTTTATCTGGTGTGATAAAATAATCCTCTGAGCGGGCAAGTACATTAGTAGGGTCATTTGTATCAAAGAGTATTTGTCCGGCTGCATAATTACCGTCAGGTAAGTTTGCGTCTCCACCCGGCATTTTATTACGACTGTTATAAATCAGTAAAATGCCTTTGTCAGTTAGCATTGCATGCGGACCGGGCTCAACCAAATCGCTGTCGAACATGTTTTTGCGCGGACTGAATATTTTTTTCAAACTGCCATCTTCATTTTCAAGTGGCGACCATTTAATCAAATCATCAGAAGTAGCCAGGAAAATATCCGTATCACCCCAGTACATCCAGTATTTACCATTGATTTTTTTGGCGATAAATCTTTTGCCTTGTTGCTTGGTAATAATGGAACCCGACTTGGACCATAAGTCAAGGTATTTATCATCATCTGATTTTGCGAAAGCAAGTCCATGCTTTTGCCAATGCAATAAATCATTTGAACTGGCTACACATAGCCGGGCTACATGTCCATCATAAGCTGTATAAGTAAGTATGTAATTACCTTTCTCATCTTCTACCAGTCGCGGGTCTTCAATGCCACCTTCCCATTCGTACACTTTCATTCCATCCTCATCCGGAAAAAAAAACGGTTCAGGCATGCGTTCAAAATTTAATCCATCTTTACTGGTAGCTAATCCTAAGCGGGAGGTACCTGCGTGCTTACCCACTACATCCTCAGCCCTGTATAGCAAATAAACTTTTCCATCGCGCACTACCGCACTGGGATTGAACACATCTTTTTCTTCCCATCGAACAACTTCCTTTCTTACCGGACAGAAAAAAGTGGCACCTGCATTCGGACCTAATACCGGGTTGGCAGCATCAACTTTAACGAAAGGCAATAATTGCCAGTCATTATTCGATGCAGTTTTATCTTGAGTAGTGAAGGTGCAGGATGCGAGCAGCAGCAAGCATAAGAATAGGTGGAATTTCATGATATTAAATTTTTTGAATGGGTTATTATACCTGATGTTTGTACAAACCCCGTCAGACCGCTCAAAAGCTCCAGCCCGGGAGCGGTCAGACGGGTCTTCTGCAAACTTTTTATATAATCAGGTGCGTCTCCGGATTATCAGTTAGCTTTTGAAAATCTAAAATCAGTAAACTAAATGCTAAAATCAAGAAATAACTCCTGAACCTATGAGTTCTTCGCCCTCATACCAGGCAGCAAATTGTCCGGGGGTAATGCCGCGTTGTAGTTTATC
>DAOLDI010000033.1:0-11190 GCA_035327445.1 Cyclobacteriaceae bacterium
TCTCCAAAAATCCTGGTGGGATACGGTTGATTTGATTGCCGCTAAAATGGCGGGTAATTATTTCAGGATATATCCTGAGCAAAAAAATAAATACATTAAAAAATGGCGTAACAGTAAAAACATATGGCTGATACGCAGTGCAATTCTTTTTCAATTGAAATACAAAACTGAAACTGATTTCAACTTACTTTCTGATATCATTCTTCAACACCAAGACTCAAATGAGTTTTTTATTCAGAAAGCTATTGGCTGGGTATTGCGTGAATATGCGTATACCGATGCAGCAAAAGTTAAAAAATTAGTACAAACACATAAGCTAAAACCGTTAAGTATGCGCGAAGCCCTGAAGCATTTGAAATAATTATTTTCTCGCTTTAATGGTATAAGAAAATCCTGTTTTAATCCACCTGCCGGGCAATACCACCAAATTAGTTTCGCGATAAGGCTTATCAAAAATGTTACTTACATCTGCAAATACAGACCAATTGTCTGCCATCCATTGCATGCGTGTATCAAACACATGGTAATCGGGCAGGTTCACCCTGTCGGCATAGCGGTAATAAATACTATGACTCAGTTTGCGGGTATATTTTAATTGTACAGAACTTATTACCTGGTGATTTAAATTTTCTAATGCATAACGCGAAAAATCAAGGCTTTCAATTTTATCTGCCTGAATATAATTATAGCCGAGACTTAACTGTTGCAAAAATGAATTAGCACCTGAAGGTGTCCAATTTAATGTAATGTCCCAACCACGCATGTTAACACCAATCAGGTTATCTGGCCTCCAGGGATCAGTATCATTGCGCTTGCTCCAATCAATAATTTGTTTACCATTGCGCACAAAGTAAGAAGCCTGACCATGGAAGTTATGCCAATTCAAAAATTTTAAACCGGCTTCATAGGCCAGTGCAAACTCAGGCTGCAAATCAGGATTTCCTTCATTTGATGGATCACTATAATACAAATCTGTATAAGTAGGCACACGATAAGTATAACCTGAGTTAGCGTAGAGCTTTAAATGCTCATTTACACTATAACCTATATCCACTCCCGGGAAAATGTTGGTTCCAAAATCGGAGTAATAATTAAATTGTACACCCGGTGTAAAATCAAACTTATCATTGAACGATGATAACCTGTGTTCAAGAAAAAAAGTAAAAACGCTTCGCTCCCTGTCGCCCAGGTTATTACTTATCAGCCACAATTGATTTACATCAATGCCAAAACCAGTTATGCCGCTTGACGAGGCCCATGTTCCGTTGAGTTCATATCCAATGGTATTATTGGTGTGTAAATTTCTATAAGCTGTTGGATTATTTTTAAAGAGTATGAACTCATCCTGGTTTCTTCTCCAATAAAGCCGATGATTTATACTGATATTTTCTTTTGGTCTTGTAAATAGATTAAGCGCCAGCAAACTTGTTTGAATTGATTCGCGCTGATCAGTAAAGGCCGGACTGGCGTAAAAACCATTTGCACCAAAAGTACGATCAGTCAAGCCTGCTAAAGTGCTTAACTTACCCCATGCAGTTTGCATTTCGCTCTGATAAAAATAATTCGACATCACATAATCTGTGTTGTATTTATATCCATCAGAAAAATCTCTGCTGGCTGATATGTAATGACTCACCTCATTGACACGCATAGCTGCCGCCAGGCGTAAGCCACCTAAACCATATTCTCCTGCTATAGCCTGAACCCTGATAAAATCTTCCTGCGGATTTTTGGTGATGATGTTGATGGCCCCAGCAAAAGCATTTTGTCCGAATATGCGAGCAGCAGGTCCTTTCAGTATTTCAATGCGCTCAATATTTTCTATATCTACCGGTAAGTTGAGGGAATGATGCCCTGTCTGCGGATCAGAGATTTTGATGCCATTTATCAAAATAAGCACCTGGTCGAAAGTACTGCCCCTGATGCCGGCATCTGCCTGCACACCGTTGGCTCCGCGTTGCCTGATATCAACTCCGGCATAGTAATGCAATAAATCAGAAACGCTAAGCGCTGGTGCACGCTGAATTTCTACATTGCTGATTACCATTACGTTTGCCGACATTTCATTAAAGCCAACCTGAATGCGATTGGCAAAAAAAGGCAATTCGGCCAAAACCCGCACCGAATCAGTTTCAGTTTGTGCTGACAAAACAAAAGGCATCAAACAAAACAAAAATGCATACTTCAACATGTAGTAAGATATTAATTAAGCTGCGAAATAAACAAAAGCTACACGCAGTAAGAAGTTTGTTTAAGAAATATATTGTTTGAAGTTATTGCTTCCTCAAAAAATACTCATCAGCCAATTCACCTGAAATTCTTTCGCCATCCTGATCTAAATAAATCAGATAATTTTCTCCTACAAAATATTGTTGATTGGTATCAACTATGGGAATGATAATAGTATTGCCTGCAGCATTCCAACGGAATGTACCTGAGTATTCAAACACATCAGCAGATTTACCCAGGTAATTCATATGCAGGGTAAAAGTTTTATCTGTAGCCAAACTTATATGTATCTCAATTCCTTCGCAGTCAGCGCAAGGTATGGTGCCGGTATAAGTTCCCATCCAGTCGAGCGCTATTTCACTGGTATGCATATCAATTGCTGATGAGGCTTGTTCTTCTTGCTTTGGCTGAACTGCGCAAGAAAAATTAAATACAGCAATTAAAATACAAATGATGGCTTTGAGCTTCATCTATTTCAATTTGAGTTCTTTTACCAGATACGTCTTAGCTCAAAAATTTTATTGTCTATGACTTTTGCCTGGCCTCCCAATTCAAAAATACCTGCACTACGCATGGGTTCTGTTGGAAAGAAAATAGTGGTAAGTGCCACACTGCCACCATCAGCAAAGACTTCTACTGAAGCATGATCAAGCAAAATATGCAAATCAATAACGCCCGCTTTGCTAAAGCGAGGTGCAAAAAATTTGCCGGGAAAATCGGCAGAAAATGATGCATCGCCTGCGTAAGTTCTGTCAACGTAAAATTGATTGGTGCTTCGGTTATATCCCACTAATAATCTCTCTTGCTTACTGTTCATAAATTCCACACCAAAATCTGTTGCATCACTTGCCGTTAAATCAAACTGAACTTGCAGTTCCATTAAACCACTTTTTACCGGAAATACTTTTCCCGGTTTTAAGCTGTTTTCATTTTTGCGCAGTTCTTGTAATTCAACTACAGGTAATGATGCCAGTATGAATTGTCCTTCAATACTTTTCAGGTGCAGACTTCTGGGAATTGTCATGGCGCTTCTCCATTTCTCTGTTGGCACAAGCTGCGCGTATTGCCAGTTACTCATCCAACCTAAAAATAAAGTGCGCTCATCTGGCACATTGCTCCAGGTTACACCGGCATAATTGTCTTTTCCGTAATCAATCCATACTGTTCTGGCGCTGTCATAATGATTAATAAATGTGCTGCCGTCAAAATATCCGATGAAGTACTGCGTGCCTGAACCTCCTTGCGGGCTGCCTTTATCAACGCTTACCAGTAAAACCCATTTGCTTTCATCTGTTCCTTCTACTTTGAGCTCAAAAAGATCAGGACATTCCCAAACGCCAATCAGGCTTCCTGCATTACCAAAGGCTCCGGTTTTCTCCCAGCTTTTTAAATCTTTTGAGCGGTAAAACTCTATGCGTTTAGAAACTGCTAAAGACATGATCCAATGTTGCGATGCTTCATGCCAGAATACTTTAGGGTCTCTGTAATCTTTCTCGCCCGGATTGCCCAGCACAGGATTGTTTTCATACTTTGACCAATTGCGTCCGCGATCATTACTATAGGCAATGGCTTGCGTTTCAAAGCCTTTCTTATCATAAGTAAAAATGGCCACCATGCTTTGTTCATTACCGGTTTGAAAGCCAGCAGTATTTGCATGATCTACTACAGCGCTGCCCGAGAAAATATAACCTGAAGAATCAGGATACAAGGCAACGGGCAAATGTTGCCAATGCACCATGTCTTTACTTATCGCATGCCCCCAGTGCATGGGGCCCCATACGGTGCTGTCAGGATAGTACTGATAGAACAAATGATACTCACCCTCATAATATACCATGCCGTTGGGATCGTTCATCCAATTAGCTTCTGGTGAAAAATGAAATTGCGGACGATGCTTTTCTGTATAATAATTGACTGATGTATTTTCATTACATGCAGCCAATGAGATCAATAACATCAAAATAATGTATTGGCTTATTTTCATAAGTATTTTATTTATTTGAAAGAGCTTAATTACAATTGATTCTTCAGGCATGATTACAATTTACTGCCTAAGGTTTTGCTTATTTATCTTTGTCTTTAGACTTCTCTTTCTTCTTACCAGAATCTTGTTTTTGTTTTTTCAACTCCGGAATTAAATCCACATCATTGATAATACTTGCCCATGTGCTGATCTTTCCATCATCCATCCTTGTCCAGGCAGCGGCAATTGTACCATTTACAGCAGATATTGAAATCTTGGCTCCAAAATCCTGATCATCCTGAGGTATAAAAGTACTTTCTGAAATTTTTGTGTTTTTAAATGTTTGCGCACCGTCACTGGAATATGCCAGGTAAACATCTGTGCGGTTATCATCATAATCTCTGCGATCATAGAACAAGATGTAAACGATACCTGTGGCTGGGTCTATAGACATAGCAGGTAGAAACTGATGCTTACCAGGTTCATCATTGTTTACCCTCACAACTTGTGTCCAGTTGTCGCCACCATTACCCGATCTGATGATCCAGATATCAGTATCATCTTCACCTCTAATCTGATCAGACCACATCAAATACACCACACCGCGAAAGGGCCCACGGCTATTATCAATTTTAACAGATGGATTACCATTTGCACGCATTAAGCCCGGAATTTTAATATCCCAACCTCCCTCATGTTCGGCAACCGTAAGGTCGTTACTCAACCAAAATTCTCCGCCATCCATTGAGCGATCAAAATAAATTTTATTGTCCCAGCTCCAGGTAATGTAAACCCTGCCATCCGCACTGATGGCAGTTGCAGGTGCACCAACTGTTTTGCCGGCATCTGCACAATTACCTGCGTACTGACTAATTTTTATGGGTTTAGTCCACCTGCCTTTACCCCATTTCAGTTGTGAGTACATGATATTACTCTGACAATTAGCATCTGTTGATTTGTAATCATCAAACTGAATCCAGCTTAAACCTACAGTACCATTTTTAGGATGTATGGCAAGCGAAGGCTTTAACTGATCTTTTGGCGCATTGAGACCGGTACTCATGGTACCATCCCATTTCTTACCACTGCTCATGGATTTCTGCACCACAATTCTGTCGTAGCGCTTTTCTGATGTTCTGGCATTTTGTGGGGGATCTGATAGGTGCGCGTAATAAACATTTCCCTTGCTATCGGCACCCAAAGCAGCTTGACCCAATACACCAAATTTTGATTTTAGTGTGGTACTTGTCCAGCTTAGGCCGCCATCAATTGAGACATAGACTTTATCTGAACCGGCCCCAATAAGAATATTTTTAGGGTTTTTGGGATTTATTATAATCGCAGGATTTATTGGGGCAGAACCAGCCTCACTCGCTTCATCCAATTTAATATTCTTGAATTGCGCTAAGGCTGAAATAGCCACGCAGCTTACCAGCAATTGAAAAAACACTAATCTTTTTACCATCTCCATACTTCAATAGTGAAACTGAAGCGAAAAATACATAAAATAGATGCTCCAATTCAAACATATCTGTACAAATGGAATTTAAAAAGAATCCACTTTGGGTATTACTTAAAAGATTTCTGAAAGATCGCTTTGAACTGCACAGTGATAAAGCGGATGATTTAGAAACCATTGAGTACATAAAGAGAGGAGTAGAATTCAGGGGCACCAATTTGTGGATTTTGATTTTTGCCATCTTCACAGCTTCAATAGGTTTGAATGTAAACTCTACGGCAGTAATAATTGGCGCCATGTTAATATCTCCGCTCATGGGCCCTATTATGGGTATAGGAATGGGCGTAGGCATTTATGATTTAGACCTGCTGAAACGGTCGTTCAAAAATCTAATAGTTGCCGTAGGTATTAGTGTACTTGCATCAACACTGTATTTCGCAATTAGTCCTTTGAGTGATGCACAATCTGAATTACTGGCACGAACCACACCTACAATATGGGATGTATTCATTGCTTTGTTTGGTGGATTGGCCGGAATTGTGGCAAGCACACGCAAAGAAAAAAGTACCGTAATACCAGGTGTTGCCATTGCGACTGCTTTAATGCCACCACTTTGTACTGCAGGTTACGGATTAGCCACATTGAATCCGTATTATTTCTTCGGTGCATTCTATTTGTTCTTCATCAACAGTGTGTTCATCAGTCTGTCAACTTTTCTGATTGTACGTTTTTTAAGATTCCCCAAAGTAAGCTTTGTTGATCATGCAAGAGAAAAGAGAGTAAGAACGATCATCAGTTTATTTGTAGTACTCACCATTACGCCAAGTATTTACCTCGGTTATAATGTGGTCATGCAAAGTATTTTTGAGCGCAATGCCCGCAACTTTATTACAACCGAATTGAATTTTGACAATGCGCGTGTTATTGGACGCAATGTTTATTATGATGATAAGTTGCCCCGCATTGAAGTAACTTTATTTGGTGAGCGTATAAGTGATGAGCTGATTGAAATGGCTAGAAGAAAACTCGATAACTATCAACTCAAGAATACTGATTTGATTGTTTTCCAGGGATACTCGCAAGACCAGATTGACCGAGAAGAATTTGAAAGAATGAATTTGAGTCTGCGCTCAGGAATCATTGAAGAGCTATATCGAAAAAATGAAGAACAATTAATTGATAAAGACCGGCAAATCAGGTTGCTGGAATCTGAACTAACAAGAATGAGAAGTCAGGAGCTACCGGTTTTAGATATAGCCGCTGAAGTTAAAGCACAGTATGAAAATATTACTGAGTTCTCGCTCAGTCGTACACTCATTACCCAAACTGATAGTATGAAACAAGACACTATTTATCTGGCCTATGCAAAATTCAAAAGAGTACCTAATATGACTGAGCGTAAAAGAATGGAAAACTGGCTGAAAGCGAGAATTAAAAGTGAGCAATTAAGTCTGGTGATCAACTAAGCAAATATAGCATCACTTTTCTCTGCTTTGCTTGTAAATTTTAATCGCTACTAAAAGCAAAAGTGTAAAAACTGCCAGTCCGATGAGCCCCCAAAGCAGGCTCATCTCACTTCTTACCACCACCAACATGACAATAGCTACCAAAAGAACAGTAGCTATTTCATTCCAAATCCGCAGTTGATTGGATGTGTACTTAAAATTACCTGCTACTTGCTGCCGGTAAATAACCTGTATCGATAAATGATACAGCAACAAGCCAAGGACAAATCCTATTTTAATCCACAACCACAGCGGGAAAGTTGGATAATAAAAAAGCAACCAACCGCCAAAAACAACAGTGAGTATAGAGGATGGCCAGGTAATACCATACCATAGGCGCCTGATCATAATGGTAAATTGATCCTGCAAAATTCTGCGTTCGGCCTCCGGCTTGTCGTTCGCTTCGCGGTTATAAATAAACAACCGAACAATGTAGAATAAACCCGCAAACCAGGTGACTACAAAAATGATGTGGAGTGCTTTGACGTAGAAGTAAGTCATGTGTAGTTAAACCTTTACAGGCTCTTCCAGTTGTTGATTTACCAAAGTTACAATTGTTTGAATCCAATCTTCACGCTCGTTCAAACAAGGTATCACCGTATATTCTTCTCCCCCGGCCTTCATGAAATCTTCCTTTCCTTCTTCCATGATTTCTTCCAGCGTCTCCAAACAATCGCTGACAAAAGCCGGACAAACCACTACTAACTTTTTAATACCTTGTTTAGGAAAGCTTTTCAACTGGGCAGCGGTGTAGGGCTGTAACCATGCATCGGTACCTAAGCGCGACTGAAATGAAAAGCTGAATTTCTCTTTGGGTAAACCGAGCTTCTCTGCCACCAGGTTGGTGGTCACAATTACCTGATGCCGGTAACATACTGCATGGGCTTCAGACGGAACGGAACAGCAATTTTCACTCGAGAAACAATGCGATTTTGTACAATCGGTTTTCAGGATATGCCGCCTGGGAACTCCATGATAGCTGAACAGTAAATGGTCAAAGTCTTTCTCTAAGAAAGGCTTCATGCTGTTCACCAATGAATCGATATACTGCGGGTGATCATAGAAAGGCGGTACGGTTTTTAGTTCAAAAGGATAATTCCCTTTTGAGTATGTATTATGCACATGCTCCACAGCCGTTTCATAACTGCTCATGGCATAATGCGGGTACAAAGGAACCATGATTACTTCCTTCAAATCAGGATTTTCATCGCGGAGTTTACTCAGTGCATAAGTTGGCGTAGGGTTGGCATACCGCATACATAATTCCACAGGCATCTGTGTGGTCTCAGCAAGTTTCTTTTGTACCTGTCTGGAAATGTAAATCAATGGGGATCCGTTATCTGTCCAGATGGTTTTATACTTGGCGGCACTCTTGGGTGCACGGAAAGGAATGATTAATCCCCTCACCAGGATATTTCTCCAGAAGTTCGGAATATCAATGATTCGTTCATCCATCAGGAATTCATCAAGGTAAGTTCGCACATCCTTAACATGATACGAATCAGGTGAACCCAGGTTTGCCAGCAAAATTGCCCGTGTTGCCATATGCTGTTTAAATTGCTTTACTAAACGTTTTCTCTGTATTACTCTTTCTCCACCAGCGTGCATCAAGCGCAGCACTGATATTCCTGATAAAGAGTTGTCCTTTGTCTGTTACCGTAATGGTGTTGTTCTCTAACTCTAACAAACCATCCCCTGCTAATTGTTTAAGTTTATCAAAGGCAACGTTTAGAAAATTTTGATCCAGGGCATTTTCTATTGTAGTTTTACCATTGCACATCAATTCAAGAATATTTTTTCTCAAAATCAGATCCTCTTTATTCAATGCATGGCCTGTGATGAAAGTCCAGTTTCCGTTTTCAATTTTTTCTTCGTAAGCTTCCACTTCTTTCTCATTCTGCACAAAGGCAGTCCAGGAATCACTGATGCTCGAACAACCTAATCCAACAATCAATTTATTATTCGTGGTGGTATAGCCCATGAAGTTGCGGTGCATCTTTCCTTCTGCTGCAGCCTTAAATAATTTGTCATCAGGCAATGCAAAATGATCCATACCAATAGGCACAAAGCCTTGCATCATCAACAGCCCCCTGCCCCGATGGTACATCTGCCATTTCTCTTGTGCTGAAGGTAGGGCGGCTTCCGCGTAACGTCTTTGCCCCTTGCTTTTCCATGGAACATGGGCGTACGAGTAAAAAGCAATGCGATCGGGTTGAAGTTCTTTTATAAACTCAACAGTCATCTCAACGCTACGCTGGGTTTGCTTTGGTAATCCATAAACCAAATCAATATTGATACTGTGCAAGCCATACTTGCGCGACCAGTCAACCACTTCTTTGGTTTTCTCAAAAGACTGCATGCGATTGATGATGAACTGTACTTCCGGATCAAAATCCTGTACACCCAAACTGATGCGATTAAATCCCAACCGACTGAGTGCAACAAGGTGTTCCGCTTTGGTATAATTCGGATGAACTTCAACACTGAATTCATGTGAATCCGAAATGTTGCAATCCGCAGTAATGCCCTTAATAAGTTTGGTTAAATTTTCCGGACTGAAAAAAGTTGGGGTTCCCCCGCCCAGGTGTATCTCACGAATAATTGGCTGAGATGGAAAATGTGCTTTATACATTTTCCATTCTTTCAATACTGCTTCGATATATCGCGCTTCTACGTTATGGTTTTTGGTGATGCGTTTATTGCAAGCACAAAAAGTGCACAAATTCTCGCAATACGGCAAGTGAATGTAAATGCTCAGCTCTCCATTTTCCTCAACAAACATATTCTTAACCGACTCCAGCCAACGCGAAGGGTTAATGGTATCCGGCTCCCAAAACGGCACTGTCGGGTAACTGGTGTACCGCGGAGTGGGTACATCAAATTTATTCAGTAATTGAAGTAACTCTTCCTGCATAATTAAAATGTTTTGGCTGCGTCCAGGGTAAGTTCAATTTCCTTTGGCGTGATTGCTGCGCTGATGAACCAACTCTCAAAAGCCGATGGCGGTAAATACACACCACTACTTAGCATATGATGAAAGAAACGATTGAATAAACTGATGTCGCACTGCTTCGCTGTTTCAAAATCAGTGACGGTATGCTCACCAAAATGAAAACTGATCATACTGCCCAAGCGGTTTACGGTATGCGCTATTCCTTTTTCTTTTAAGAAGTCACCAAGACCAATTGCAATCTGCTTCGTTGTGCTCTCCAATCCGATATAGATTGATGGATTGTCCTTCAATTCTTTTAACAGCGTATATCCTGCAATCATAGCAATGGGGTTGCCGCTCAAGGTACCGGCCTGGTAAACATTACCCAGCGGAGCAATATGCTGCATGATTTCCTTTCGTCCGCCAAATGCACCCACTGGTAAACCGCCACCGATAATCTTTCCGTAAGTAATCAGGTCAGCATCAATATTCAACAACTCCTGCGCGCCACCTGGTGCCAGTCGAAAGCCTGTCATCACTTCATCAAAGATCAACAGGATGTTATGATCATCACACAGTTTACGAAGACCTTGCAAATAACCTTCCTTCGGAAGAATACAGCCCATATTACCAGCTACAGGTTCAATGATAATAGCAGCAATCTGATCAGGATGTTGGTGAATAAGCTGTTCAACTGAATCAAGATTATTGTATGGTGCAGTCAATGTATCCTGCGCAACCGCAGCTGACACTCCAGGCACAGCCTGAATATTGAGGGTGGCAACACCGCTTCCGGCATTAACCAGAAAAGCATCAGCATGACCGTGGTAACATCCATCAAACTTGATGAACTTATTTCTTCCGGTGTAACCACGTGCTAAGCGAATGGCACTCATACAAGCTTCTGTACCACTGCTCACCATGCGAATCAAATCCACGTTAGGCACCATTTCTTTGATCAACTCGGCCATTTGTATTTCCAATTCCGTTGGCGCACCAAACGAAGTGGAGTAGGCTGCACGTTGACGAATGGCTTCAACTACAGGTTCATAGGCATGTCCTAAAATCATCGGGCCCCAGGAGTTAATGTAGTCGATGTATG
>DAOLDI010000034.1:0-10812 GCA_035327445.1 Cyclobacteriaceae bacterium
GCTCGCAGCCAATCTTGGAAAAATTAAAGTAAACGAAAAAATTGAAATTATTGCTTAATCAATTAAACCCTACGATGCACCAATTCAAAATTCATAATTCAAGATTCTCAAATCTCAAATTTTGGATTCTCCATTTTACATTATTCATTTTCATAGCCGGTTGTTTGCCTCAGCAAAAAGAAAAACCACTACCCATTTTTGGCGAGCGTGATGTAGTGGCTGGTGACACCATTTACCATACCATCAAAGCTTTTGCTTTTTTGAATCAGGATAGCCAGATAGTAAATAACGAAACCGTTAAAGGCAAAATTTATGTGAGCGATTTCTTCTTCACTTCATGTCGTACCATATGCCCTAAAATGAAAACACAGATGTTGCGTGTGTATCAAGACATACAGGAATTAGATGATGTGATTATTCTCTCTCATACCATAGACCCGGAATATGATACCGTTGGTCTGTTGAAAGATTATGCCGTGCGCCTGGGTGTGAGTAGCAAGAAATGGCATTTTCTTACCGGAGATAAAGATGAGATTTATAAAATAGCACAGACCAGTTATTTCGTTACTGCCTTTGAAGATAAAACCGAACCTGATGGCTTTGTACACAGCGGTGCTTTTTTACTGGTTGATAAACAAGGTCGCATCCGCGGAAAATATGATGGCACAGTAGAAGCAGATGTAGACAGGTTGATGAAAGATATACGGAGGCTGCAGAGAACACCTTAATCCGTCTACAGTCAACTGTTAACCGTGGACTGACGATCCAATAAATATTGCTAAGTAAAAAATGAAACACCAGCTTTACGCATCAATAATCATTTTCACAATTGTAAGTTGCTCAAACCCTGACAATTCAACCGCTTACAAGAAAGAGCCCAAATTCAAGCAGTACATGGTACAAGGCGAAAAACTTTATAAAACACATTGCAGTGCCTGCCACCAGGTAGATGGCAGTGGATTAGGCCTAATTTATCCTCCGCTGAACACTTCCGATTACATGGAAGAAAATTTTGAACAGGTAATTTGCCTGATTAAAAATGGCATCAAAGGAGAGATTGTTGTAAACGGAAAAAACTACAACATGGAGATGCCGGGCCTTCCGCAACTTACCGATTTAGAGATAGCTGAAATCAGCACCTACATTTATAATTCCTGGAGCCATGCACGCGGACCGGTTAGTCCTCAGGAGGTAAATAAAATATTGGATGGGTGTAGGTAAAGCATTACTCACCTCTTTGATGGTGGATAATGAGAAACATTCATTATCCACCCCCTAACCCCCGCCAGCGGGGGACAGTTCTAAATTTATTTACTGTTATATATGAAAGAACTACTCTTGATAGTAAACTATCTCGTTACTTACAAATTACTGCTGATCACACGCAACGCATTATCGGTAATGATATGAACATCCGGTTCGCTCTCTTCTTGTGCACCATACTTACCCGTCCAGCCTAAGAGATTAATACATGTATCGTTTACTTTATATACACTGCCAATGTGAAAACTTTTTTCGCTGGTAATGGTGCGCAGGTTACGTTGGTCACCGCGTTCACTCAAGCGCATGATTAGTGCGTTGGTCTGACCATCATTTACACGCGTTCTGTAAACCCTGCCTTCAGTATCTTTAAAGATGGTATAGTTAGCCGCCAACATGTATCCTCCCTGCAGATTTAGCAAATCTTCAAAAGTACCAGCCATTTCATAGGTTCTGCGCCACAACAAATCCCCTAAGGTATTGTACCCAACCAGGTTTAAATTTTCATTAACAGTAATATCCTGTAATACAGTAAGCCCTTTTAGTACTACCAAAAAAGTATTATTATCTTCCTTATAATTTATTTTACGAGGGTAATTACGTTCTTCAAGTTCTCTTAAAAACTTCTCTTCACCTTTCTCATCCATGTAAATTAGCTTATTCACATTTTCATTACCAGAGCGATTGCGCACGTGCATCACAATTGCACAACCTTCACGTGTGCTCACCATAGCTGCCGGAATGTTGTCAACAATATTTTGTTGTTCAGAATAATTAAACTCTTTAAACCAGGCAAGCTTGCCATCAGCATTAATGCGTGCAGTAAATGCCACCAGGTTATTATTTGATTTATCAGGCCGATGTACACCAGCCAGGTAATAACTGCCATCACCATTATCCTGGCGCTGCATGGTAAGTATTGCCGGAGCCATCAATGAATCTGGATGTAAATGAGATGGATTCAACGGAATACTTAAATTTCTATGCCGAATAGGCGCCAACTCCGTCTGCTCTGCTGTAAGTTTCTCAATCAATTCATTTCTAAGGCGGCCAACATAGAGTGTGAAATTATTTTTGCCAAACGTTGACTCAGTGCTGATGTATTGTTCGAGTCCGCTTTTACCGGCATAATAATTATCCAAAAATGTCTTATGCTTGGTTATCTTCTCCTCCAAATTCCGCTCTCTGATTATTTGAAGCAGGCTATCAGAATATCTTAGGGTATTGATGATATCACTGTAATAAGTAAATGTCCTCTCCTTTTCAAGTGAAGTGTTTTCAGTGAAATAAGCATCTGCCTGAAGTTTATTAATTACCCCTTGCTTGTACTCTTTATATTCAAGTAAAGCGGCCACCAAAGACTGGTAATCAAATTTTTTCAGGTTAAACATGGTTTGCTTATCAAGTGATATCGGCTCAAATCCTGCCATTGGTTTAGTGGCTGCATCGCTAATAGCCTGGTTAATTTTCTTCTCGTTGGCCTCTATATCATTTCTAAGTTTAGCAATATCGCTATTCATGAAGGCAATCTGATCATCTACCCATTTACCATAGTTCCAGAAAGTAAGATTGTTTTCAAGAAAATTCATTTGAGTGATCAGGCCATCAAGCCTGTAAGTTACTATAGGTACAACACGATATTGCTGTCTATACTTTTGAATTGGATACTCTCGGATCAATCGTTGGTATTCATTAAAGTAATAAATAGTTGAATCATAATTTTGCTTCAGCAATTGCATTTTTGATTGCAGCTCATTGTCATAAAGTAAATACAGCTCACTCATGCTGGCATAAGCACCACATATTTCAGAAAAGAGTTTTATCGCACGGTTGTAATTATCAACACTACTGGTAAAGTTCTTATAAATGGAGGGCATTTTATTAAGCAAAAGATCAGCTGAATCATAGCCATTTTTTATCATTTGAAGAATACGTGGTGCATCTGCTACTCTCCTGCCTCTGCCATCTATCACTGCAGCAATATTTACATACAGCTCATCATTTTTCTTTATCTCTGCCTCATTCAAAACCACATTTACTTTTGTGAATCTTAGCCGGGCTACACTTGCATGTGCCATCATAGTTTCATAGTTAGTAAGTGGGTCGGCTTTTTTATAGAATGACTGATGTAACAATGCTACCCTTAGATTGGCATTGGGATTATCCAGATCACTTATCATATATTCTTTCAATCTGGCTAATGCTTCATCATCAGACATTTCATTTAATGCCAGGGCTACATCGCGATAGCGCGTACGTTGCGCCAGCCCTATATCCGCCATACAAAATGACAAAACACATATGATAATTATTCTCAACATAAATTAGATTGTAAGAATTTTTAATTCAACCCTGCGGTTAATTGCCCGATTTTCTTCGCTGTTGTTTGGCACCTTAGGCTGTGCCTTTCCATAACCCCTAAAGGTAAATCGCTCTTTGGGTACATTCTGGTCTACCAGATAATTCAATACACTTTGCGCTCTTTTGTTAGAAAGCACAAGATTATATGCATCAGCACCTACATCGTCAGTATGAGCAGATATTTCAACTTTCAAACTCGGATTTTCGAGCATAAGTTTTACAACCCGCTGTAATTCTGTAAATGAAACCTCAGAAAGTTGTGCTGAGTTAGATTCAAAAGTGATATCTCGCAAAGCCAGTTTAGAATCGCGCTCTAGTTTCTGAAGTTTAATTTCAACTTCTGCTGTAGCAGCTCCATCTACATTTATGAGTGTTGAACTAAATGCATAGCCCTGATCGCTGGTTGCCTCCAGTTCATATCGGTCACCAACACGCAGTTGCACCATTTCATTGCCATTCACCTCAATGATTTCATCCCGATCTTTATTTCTCAAAACAATTTTCGATTTTACTTTGCTATCGTTAACAAGATCGGCTACATTAATCATTACGCCTGTTTTTTCTGGCTGCAACTCTACCTCTTTATCAAAATTTCTGTATAGTACCAGCCCTGAAGCATCCAGTGTAAAAATCTCACTCTTGAAATTAGCCGCGCTTACAATTACCTCATACTTTTCGCCAATAGGTAAGGCCAGTCTGGCCAAGCCTGTGCGTGCATCACTCTTTGTTTCACGAATAAATTGATTCTGCCCAAAAACTTTTACCTTCACATCAGCAGGAATGGCTTCAAAAATTTCTTTATCACTTACCCCTACCGTTAGGTCAATGCTTTTAAATAATTTAACATCTCTTCGGGTTTCCTGATATTGTTTTACAGATCGCAAATCAAATGCTTCTGAATAACTTGAATAGCCGGCCTTTTTTATTTCGATATTAAACCTTCTTCCTGCCGGTAATACAATAGTGTAGCGTCCATCGCTAGGGTTATTGTCGATCTTCATAACCAACTCTGAAGTAAAGGCATCTGTAACCAAAATTTCAGCAGCAATTCCCTTGTTGGTATCCTGATCTGTAATAAAGCCTTGAATAATATTATTTACAAATTGCCTGAGGTGTGGCGGTATTACAATACTGTAGATCGACTGGTTGTTAAATGTGTAATACATCAACTCACCGCGCGCATCAATACTGGGCAACTGATCGCTCAAAGGTGTATTAACGTAATCTAATGGTCTTGGGAAAGTCCACTCGCCTAAAACATTTTTAGTGGATTGATACATGTCATAATCTCCCATACCTCCGGGGCGATTGGAAGAAAATATCAGGGTACGACCATCGGCCATAATTCTTGGCGCTTTCTCACAATCCTGGTTGATGGGGAAAGGCAGTCTCTTCGCACTTGTCCAATTGCCCTGACTATCTTTTTCAGAAATAAAAATACTGGTACAAAAAGCAGCTTGTCTGCGCAAATCTCTGTCCTGTGGTCCTTGCGCATTTGCACGCACGAAATAAAGCGTCTTCCCATCAGCTGAAATAGAAGGGAAACCTTCATAGCCTGTTGTATTGATTACGCTGCCAATGTTAATTGGCTCACTCCATGAGTTATTTTGTCTTACTGAATAGTAAATATCTTCAGCTTCACCCAATTTAAATGCAGCAAAAAAGTAAAGTGTATTACCATCAAAACTTAAGTTGGGTCCTGCAATGAAACTGGTGCTGTCTCCATAGTTGTTAATGTTATCCAGTGGTATGGGTTTGCCCCATTCTCCGTTGTTATTCAACCTAGATTCATACAATTTATATGTGCCGCCCGGCACACTACTCTGAAAAATCATGGTGCGGCCATCTGCGCTGATTGTAGGTGAGTAAGTAATATTTTCACCTTCGCTTAAACCTGTAACAAGTCTTTTGGTGCTATTGTAATAGTTAATACTGTCTTCGCGTGTATTTAATTGCTGTGCATTTGCACTAAATACATATGATATAGAAATAGATATAATTAAGTACCTCAACATGAACGCAAATTTACTTCCCCAACATGACAAATGCACCCCAGTAATAAGGTTCTGGATGCAATTCTTTAAGTTCTTTCTGTGCTTGCCTGAATGCTACAAGTTTATCCATGCCCGAAATCCACTTTTCGTAAAAATTATTCATCAGTTGCTGGGTTGTCTCATCATCTACTTTCCACAAACTCATTACAATGCCTTTAGCACCGGCCACAATAAATGCACGCTGCAAACCATATACTCCTTCTCCGTTTCTAACCTCACCCAATCCGGTTTCACAAGCAGATAGCACAATCAGTTCAGTTTCGTCAAGGTTAAGGTTCATGGCTTCATAGGCAGTTAGTATGCCATCTTCATTATCTGAATTTTGAGTAGCCATAGCTGAGCTTGAACCAGCAAATAATAATCCTGATCTGAACAAGGGATTAGATTGCTCATTCTGCTGATGTATACCAAAATTTGGATCGTTCTCAAATTCTTTGTCGGGCAAGAAGAATCCGTGCGTTGCAATATGTAATAACTGCGGATTATTCACCTGCTTCAGGTTCTTAACGGTAGCATCATTACGCACATATAACTGCGTATTCCAACTTTTCGATTTCAGGAGTTCTGAAAGTCGCTCGGTTTCTTCTTTTGTACCGGGTAAATCATAAATTTCGGCAAAGGCATCAATAAGTTTTGACCTGGTAAGCCTGCCACCATCTTGCTGTTGTGCAAGCGCTGATAAATCACTGAATGCAGGGTCTCCAAAAATTCTGGCTGTTCTGTTTTTCTTTTCAGATCTGCTGCTCAGCAGTTCGTTAGTATTACTCAACAGTGTTATGGTAAACTCATCAATCAGGAACTTACCTGTTTTTGTATTGTGCAGTGTATTGAAGTTCACTTTATTAAATACACCATCCACTGATAAATAAACCCTGTTAGCTCCTGTAAGGTACGGATGCAAGGGCTTAAAGAAACGAGAATAAGAAACTGTATCCGGCAAATTAAAACGAATGGTATTTCTGTAATAATTGTACTTCCGATTTTCCAACTGCTCACCCATAGGAAAAATAATGAGGTCTGGCGCGCTGGCTGAATTTTTATGAACCACCAATGCTGCATAAATCACAGAATCGCTCATATATTTTTTTCTAACGCGGATAATCTCCACAGCCACTTCATCCTGACTTAATACATCTCTAACATCCTGCCAGCGTTGTTCTTTTTTTTCAAACTCATCTGCAAACAATGTTGACTTTGCCGAAAGTTGTTTCTCAATGGAGTTTGCCTGCTCTTCTAAAGATTTTATATTAATTGCCTGCTGCTGTAATTCTTCTACACTGTAATTGTAATACCTGATGATGTCCTCCTTCAGGTTTACCCAATTTCTATAATCTGTTTTTAATTGCTCATCGTTGCCCGACATGATGCGATCGCGCACTTTATTGGAAGCATTAAGTAAAAGTGCCTTGGTAGAAAGCTGCAAATTATACAGGCTTCCAATAACTGCAGCTCTTTGTGAAGGTGATTCCAGATAATATTCAAGGACAAAGTCCTGATAGTTTTCTAATACAGGTTTAATCTTGGCATAAAAAGCGCTTTTTTCTTTTTCACTCATTGAAGGGAAAAACTCTGTAACCTGCCGCAGGTATTCTGTAATTACTTCTTCAAACAAGGGGGCTGCTTCGGTTCTGCGATCAGTAAACTGATAAAAAGATGCCAGGCTATACAAACTGTAAGCATAATCCGGATGTTGGGCACCAAACATTTTCCTCCTGATGTCAAGCGCTTGTTTCAAAGCCTGCTCTGCTTCATTAAATTGTTTTAAATCCTGGTACAAAACTCCCAGGTTATTTAATGTATTGGCGTAAGAAGGTGTGTTTATGCCTAGTGACAGCTCATAAATTTTTAAGGCTCTTTCAAACAAATCTTTCGCTTCAGTATACTTACCTGCTTTTTGATTTAATGATGCCAGGTTATGCAAACCAACTGCATAACCCGGATGCCTTGGGCCCAAGAGCTGTTCATCAATTTTTATTGATTCCTGTAACAGAGCAATGGCTTCATCTTCACGGCCGGTAAGTTCATACAGTAATGAAAGGTTGGCAATTGTTGTTGCATAGTCTCTGCTCCTCTCTCCATACAATTGTCTGAATGTAATTCTAGCCTCAGCAAATAGGGGTTCTGCAGCAGCATAATTACCCATGTATTGGTAAAACAAGGCCAATGCATTAGTTGCAGATGCATATGCTGCACTATTTCTGCCCTGACTTTGCTGCAGGGTATTTCTGGCATTGATAAAAAATGGTTCGGCTTCGTTAAATGCTCCCTGACTTTGCTTTAACCTTCCAATGCTTAACAAGTTGCCAGCATAAACGGGATGTTGCTTGCCATATATTTTTTCTCTAACAGCTAAAGATTTATTCAGCAAACCCGTGGCATCATCAAAATTGCCAATGGAAATATATACCTGCGCCAGGTTTTCTAATGCATTGGCAGTAAATGCGCTTTCTTCTCCGTACTGTGATGTTGTAATTTCAACAACTTCCGTTAACAGATTTTTGCTGCTATAAAAATCACCTTGCAATTGCTCAAGTACAGCATAGTTATTCAGTAAAGCTGCATATTCTTTTGACTTTGTTAAACCAATCTGGTGAAACAAAGTCATGGCTTCCATAAAAAGATCTTCTGCTTTTTTATATTCTCCTCTTATTTGAAATAAAATTGCAGCTGAGGAAACCAGTGATGCATAGGCTTCTGACTGTTCCTTATTCTTTGCCCGATAAATATCAGCAGCTTTTTGATAAAGTGCTTCAGACTCATCAAACCTGCTTTGATTTCTGTACAACACTGCCTTCTTTTGTAAGCTTGAAGCAAAACGCTCGTGCTGATTTGAATAAGTAATTTCAATAATATTTGAAGACTTCTTGAGTAGTTCCTCGGCTTCAGCAAAACGATTTAACTCAATATATAATTGTGAAAGGTTTTCAGCTGTCTCTGCCCATTGCTGACTTTCTGTTTTTGATTCTAAATTGAATTGAGCCAAAGCTTTCTGATAATACTGTTCTGCTTTTTCAAATTCTCCACGAGATTGGCTTATGGCCGCCAGGTTATTCAAGGTAATGGCATCGGCATCATCAGTACTGATTTGCGAAATAAGTTGTTGTGCCTCTGCGCCTCTGCCTAAACTTTCAAGGTTGGCAGCTCTTCTGTTTAGTGCATTGATATAGGCTTTAGAATTTTTGCCCTGCTGTTTTTCAAGGGCAGGTAAAGCCACAACATAATAACGCTCAGCCTCTTCAAATTTATTTTGCGCCTGGTAATTATAAGCTAATAGCGATAAGATATCAGCATAGGCCGTATCATCATCCATTTCATTTTCCCGGTAAATCTCTTCAAGTATGGTTAATTGCCTGTTTGCCTCTGTATTTAAATCAAGATCTGTTTTAAGTTGTGCTGAATAGTACAGCGCAGATAAATAATCAGTAGTGATATCAGTGCTGCTTGTAATATACCTGAATGACTCATCAAAATGCAGATTGGCTTGTGCTGTTTGTGCACTGAAATAATAAGCAGTTGCCAGCTTCCATTTACAATCGAGCCACTCTTCTTCACCTTTATTATAATACTGCTCAATAATTGTAAGCGCCTCTGTTAAAGATTTGATGGCCTCAACAAACTGCTCTGCCGCAAAGTATAAGGATCCAAGGTTGTAGAGTGCCGAAGCAAAGCTGCGGTCCTGCGGCAAATTCATTTCATTTCTTAACCTGATTTCTCTTTGTGCATAATCAATGCCTTTTTCCGGCATGGCTGCTGCATAAGCACTTGTTGCAGTTTGGCGTAAGAGGCTGAGGTAGTTCTGGTTCATAGAACCATCCGCATTGAGGTATTGTGTTAAAGCATTTTCAGCCGAACTGAATGCATCTGCATATTGACCTTCATTATAAAAATTCAAAGATTGCTGGTAGGCTTCCATCCATTGTTGTGCCTGGCCCTGAAATGAAAAAGTAAAAAGTGTGATTATGAGAAGAAAACGAAACATAGTAACTGATTCAGAAAATAAAATTAAAAAAAATCAAACTGCTTTGCCTGTTGGCAAATTATATGCCACAAGGGCTTTGGCATAATGGCCTGAAAAATCGCCCAAAAAAAAGCAATATGACTGAGTAATAAAATTTATGTGGCCTTTATTATTGAGAATAATTTCTCAATAATATATTTTGGAAAATGCTACAAAAAGTATTTTAAGCTGATTTTAACAGGTTCGTTGCCGCCAAACCAATTAATCTTGCTTTTCTCAAAAGAGGGTGGTCCAAATGTGCCCATGGCATCATTAGAAAAACCAAATCCTTCTTTTGGTACACCAAAAAGATTGGTGTCCAGTTTGTCGTTATTATTTTCATCGTGAATGATGCTTAGCGCATATTCACCGAACTTGAGATTCTCAAAATTTACTTCCAGCTCCGGACTTACCGCTGAAGTACGCACGAACATATAAGGCTTATCCAGAAAATCTTTACTATTGTCAAAAATGGCAATAATTAGCTGGCCGCGCTCATTGCGAATATTTGAAATTTGAATGGTTAGGGTATCGGTACTTAGGGCCGCTTTGTTTTCAAAGGCAGAAAACACAACAAAGAAAAAAACAATCAGTAATCGCATATTACCGCAAAGATAAGCAATACTGCTGCCAAAATAATTCAATGCATATCATAGCCAGTAATTAATTAAGTATGTTTAATTTCAAATGTGTATTTGAGTTTAAAGCTTAACATGAAAGAATTCAAAACCATAGTTGCTGAGTATCATAAGATTGACTTAACAAAACGCAGGGCTGCGATGGCCACCGTTGTAAAAGTTAGAGGCTCCTCTTATCGCAGCCCAGGCGCACGCATGCTGATTACAGATGATGGTAAATGGGTAGGTTCAATCAGCGGGGGTTGCCTGGAAGGCGATGCCCTGCGTAAAGCCCGGCAAGTAATGGAAACTGAAAGGCCAGTCTGTATTACATACGATACCCGCGAAGAGAGCAACCAAAACCTGGGCATAGGTTTAGGTTGCAATGGTGTGATAGATGTATTTATTGAACCTATAACTCAATCGAAAAAAAATAATCCGGTTACTTTATTCAAAGACTTAATTAATAATAAAGAAGCAGTGGCCCTAGCTACTATTGTCATAAGCCCGACTAATACCGCAA
>DAOLDI010000035.1:0-10657 GCA_035327445.1 Cyclobacteriaceae bacterium
TGGTGGAGAGTATTTTATCAGTTCTCGATCAAGTGTCAGAGCAGAACTTGTTTGGTTTAGAATATTCGGTAGCGATGACTTTGCAAATAGTGATCGGCTGCTCAGAAATCTCAATTTCTTTTCTAACAATATAGAATTAAGTTCAGCTGTTACGGTTCATTTGTTTGAAAACAGAAGGAATTTCTACGATAGACCTACCTTTAATCTATATGGTTTTGCAGGAGTTGGATTATTATACATGAATCCAAAAACCACTCGTGATAATGGTCAAGTTGTAGCTTTGCAGCCGATACAAACAGAAGGCACTTATTACAGTAGGTTCCAACCAGTAATTCCTTATGGTCTGGGTGTAAAGTTGAGGCTTAATACCGTGCTTAATTTGATTGTTGAAGGAGGCAACAGAATTACATTCACCGACTACCTGGATGATATTAGCACCAGAAGATATTTCGATCATCCCGATGCTGGATATGTACTTACTGACCCACTGGCTATCGAATTAAATAAACGAGGAAATGCTGTAGTAAGAGGAAATCCGGAAAATAATGATGGGTATTTCTTTCTAAATGTAAAGATCCAATATTTTGTTCCTTCTGAATTTGGCTTATTTAATTCAGATAAAAAGCTTAGAACTTATAAAAGGGTTCCTTACAGAAGATAAATGAGAACAACTCTTTAAATCAATCTCTATCCAGAATCTCATATCTGGAATAAGTACTCTTAAATTCAGGGACTATTTCTTTCATTAAGGCTACCATTTTTAATTCATTTTTATCATGGATCAAATCCTGAAAGAGCGAAATCATGGAGTTTATGTACGTGTAGTCATATTCAGCAACTCGTGCTTTTAATATCTTGCTATGGTGAGTGGGTATAGTATTCTCTTTAGTATTTAAAAGTTCTTCATATAGCTTTTCTCCCTCTCTCAAACCAGTAAATACAATATCAATGTCTTTATCCGGTTCTAAGCCAGAAAGTTTAATCATCTTTCTTGCCAGATCATAAATTCTAATTGGCTTACCCATATCAAAAATAAAAATCTCACCACCACTGCCCATTACTCCAGCTTCAAGAACCAAACTACATGCCTCTGGAATCGTCATAAAATATCTGGTAATTTCAGGATGCGTAACAGTTATCGGACCTCCGGATTCAATTTGCTGCCTGAATATTGGTATAACCGATCCATTAGAGCCCAGCACATTACCGAATCGAGTTGTAATAAAATTAGTGTGAACCTGATCTGATTTAGATAAATTATTATTTAAGGATTGTACATAAATCTCAGCAATTCTCTTGGAGCATCCCATTACACTGCTTGGATTCACTGCTTTATCGGTTGAAACCATTACAAAGCGCTCAACTTCAAATTCAACAGCCAGATCAGACATCAACTTAGTGCCAATAATATTATTAATCACAGCCTCAGATGGGTTGCTCTCCATCATTGGAACATGTTTGTAAGCTGCTGCATGCAATACAATCTGAGGTTGTAAATCATGCATGATATGCCTCATTCTTTTTTCATTTGTAACATCGGCAACAAATACAATTATTCTGGTATCTATCCCACTATTTCTAAGCTCCTTTTCAATTTCGTACAGTGGAGTCTCAGCTTGGTCTATTAAAATTAAACAGGAAGGGTGGTAATTAATTACTTGCCTCGCCAACTCAGATCCAATTGAACCTGCAGCACCTGTGATGCAAATTCGCTTATGACCAAGTTCTGAATATAATTTGTCTTCAGCTAAAATAATGGTATCTCTGCCAAGTAAATCTTCAATATTAACAGATTTGATTTGCCCTGCCCTGAATTCACCTTTCACCCATTTCTCAACAGGTGGTACCATTCGAACTTTAATTTTTTGATTTATGCATGTCTCAACAATTTGAGCTTTACGTTCAGCTGATATATCTTTTACTGCTATAATCAACTCTTTGATATTATATCTTTCAATTAGTTGCTCTAATTCAGAGGTATGGTAAATTGGTATCCCATTAATAACCTTGCCTGCCTTATTATAATCATCTTCTAAAAAAGCAATCAGCTTATTACTATTACCCTTATCAGTTTCAATAACATTACGGGTAATCATGCCTAAAGAGCCAGCACCAAATATGGCAACATGTACTTTTCTAAGAACTTCGCCTTTATAGTGACTAAAAATAATTTTTACAAGAAGACGATAATTAAAAAGTATTAAGAATGCTACAAAAAATGTAATTAATAAAACTGAATATGGAACAAGATTTTTACCGGAGTTATAGAAATACAATATGTTAAAAAGAGCAGCAATTCCCATGCTCAGCAATGTTGCATATAGAATCCTTACGCCATCTTCTACTCCAGTATACCTTACAATACCTGCATAACTTTTGGTTAAAGTTATGGCCAGCAAACCACACCCCGTTATTAAAAAAACTCCGCTTGTTAAATTAAACTGAGAAATATCTGCCCAGTTAAAATTGAACCTGAGTGTATAGGCTAGTACAGTTGAAAATACCAAAACAAGTAAGTCAAGTATAATAATGACCCATCTTGGTAAAATGGTTAGACGGTTTATCAGGTTGTTAAGCAAATTGGAATTGTTAATTGTCCTTTCTATTCCTTAAAACATTTGATCTAAATCTTTTGAATCCAAGAATTACTCCCAATCCAATAAGTATTTCAATACCAGAAATCGGCACTTGTGGTGGTGGTGGTTCTGGAGGAATTGGACCTTGCGCATTCATCATTAATCCTTCTAATTCAGTTTGAGTATATGTTGGTAATTCTGAATTTTTGGGGATGGAGGGTTGAGCCATACATATATAAAGTGGCAATGAAACAACTAAAACAAAAATAAGAACTTTCATCAGATAGCTCAGTGCTTTAAAATTTTTCTTGTTATTAATCCTTTTGAGGAATATAGCTTTATGATATAAATACCTTTAGGAAGGCTTCTAAAATCAAGATCATATGAACTTTTCCAGCTTGCATCATCTAGCTGCTTGCCATTTGAGTCAAATAGTGCAGAACGCACATTTTCATTTGAACCTTGAGCTCTGATATGTAATATATCTGTAACCGGATTTGGAAAAGTATATATATCAATACTCTCTGCCCATTCAAAACTCTGTTTAGATGACAGATAGAATCTATTATTAATTGCCTTAGAAGCGTCAAACACCTTGAATTTGTATTGAGCATCAGAATTAACAGTTATTGATTTCCCTTCGTATCTATCAACTAAAAATATATCTTTTCCAAACATCAAGTCATCAGTAAAACTAAATTCCATTACATACTCTCCGGGCTTAGTAACATGAACCCCTATTGGAATTTCAAGATCAGAATTACTTTCTTCATACGCTAAATTTAGCATAGCTTGCTGATCATGACTTAATAGATAAATATTCATCTGTTCATTCCAAAGCTTACTTATATTCTCGAATCGTCTATTACGCAAATTCGCTTTTGAATTTGATGTTTCAATTACAGCAATATCCCGTAATTCATTATTACGAAGACCAATGATCAATTTAGCTGGTTTATTACTATTATCTTTTCTGTAAAAACGACCATCTTCTAACTCTCCTACCTTAGCATTTTCCTTAATTGTGAGGAAGCCCCCTCCTGCCCCAACATATACCCAAAATGCCTGAGCTGTCGCAATTACATTTTGCTCCACCTCAAAACCCCACTGGTCAACGGGCACACCATCTTCTGGAGTTTGCATAAATGCATATCTAAAGTAATTAGGGTAACCTTCACTAAAGTTATCGTAAATACCCATTAATGAAGAAACATTTGAAGCACTCCACCTTGTTGAATCGTTATCATTTAACCAGGCTATTGCAGATGGATAAGGATTCCCAATCATAAACCAGGCTGCGTTTGTATTATTAAACACCCATGTTATTTCGCCACTTACTATTTCTCCTGTAAATGATAGTTTAGTCTCATCGGCTGCACGCAGTCTGTAGCCTTCTCCGTTAACAAGACCCTCTTCAATATTGTGTGATCTCCATCCTCCGCTGCTCACGGTATAAGTGTTATCTGGTGGTTGAGCTTGAGTTATTGCATTGAATTTAAGGAGGCCGCCTCCAGTCCATTCGGCATCAATTACAGGTGAAGAAATATAACGATATGGAAGATGGTTCCCATCAGTAGGCAGGGCTATTATAAATCGTTCAACAACAACATCACCAAGAACCGCTCCTCCATTGTTTATTGCCGCAATACTTGCGTCAAATTGAGTTGAGTTATCCACATTTAATGGAGCATCATCTGATTTAAGCTTGAGGTTCCCATTGGAGATGACATTCGTAGATGAATTTATTTCTAATCTGCCAAACAAATTTAAGGGGGAGGTTAAAGTAACGTCTTCGGCAGATTTATTAACAGTGATACTAAAAACTCCATTATCATTGAAATCGATGGTTTGTGCTTGATCACCCGTAAAAATTAGTCTGCTACCAGCTGCTTCTAAATTACCAGACGAAGAAACATTACCTGTTATCTCGTAATCTGTATCAGAAAGAATTAATGTTTTTGCTGAGCTTACATTTAAATTATTAAAACGGAACTCATTCGGAAAAATGAGTCCAATATCAAGTATTTGCGTAAAGCCATTAAAATTTACAGTTGAACCTGGCCCATTTAAAAACTTACCAACATTTTCTATTGATGCTGGGTCATCAATATCTACCCCTCCAACAAAATTGACTATACCTTGATTGATAAGTATAGCTGAATTGGTATTTTCATTATCCGGTGTATTGGTGTCAGGTCCAACTACAAGGTTGCCGAAAATATTTAAGGTAGCGCCTGATTCTACAGTTACTTGTGCACCTAAAGTGGAAGAGTTTGTTCCTTGCAAGGACAACGACCTTACGTTAACAGAACTACCCTCTGGTATTAATGGGCTGGCTCCAGTTGGAATAACCACATCATCATTCGAAGTTGGTACTCCTCCACACCAGTTTGCTGGTACAATCCATGAACCTCCTGGTCCACCTCTCCAGCCTGAAGCACCCGGATCAATCAATACCGGCACCGAAAAGGCAGTACAACCTCCACCGCCAGAAACATCCACCCTGATTCGATATAAACCTGTTACATTTAATGTATCAACAAGGTATGTCGGATTTGTGGCTCCTGAAATGATTACTCTATTACTGCCATTAAAAGGGAAATCTAAATCGTTTGAATACTCCCATTGGTATGAAACTGAACCTGAAGTAGGTGTAACTGGATTGGGAGACACTGCCAAAGTAATAGGGTCACAAAAAGCAAGTATACCGCTCGGGCTTATAGAAAACCCACCTGGAATTCTCTCACTGCAAGCCAATGCAGAACCCACACAATCAGCACTACAATTTACCTTCGACCCAAAAATTGTTGAGTTTCCTTGGGTTGTCATACTACCGGTAGTAATTATGTCGCCTTGCCCTGGAGTATCCTGAACAATACTTGCATTACCCACAGTTGCGGCATAATTACCTATTATTCTTAATGTGCCATTAAGGCTTACAAATCCTGGATTACTCTTGTTTTCAACATTTCCATAAACCAAAATCTCAGCACCTTCTTCAATAATTACTTGAGAGTTGCCTGTTACATAAAGCCTTCTCTGCCTGCAGTCAACGTATTCGTTAGATACATCTGCACCACCTATGTTGAGACATTTATCTCTACGCTCATCTTTTTGAGCCGCACTTAGGCCCTCCGTATCCCAGGTTTGCGGGTCACATGCAGCACAAAATAAGGGACCCAAAATAAGTCTGGCTCCAGATCTAACAATTAATGAGTTCTTATCAATTTCAGCTCCTCCTTCAAAATTGTTTGTAGTACCTGATTTTACATCCAGAATACCATTGCTAGCGTTAAAGTTGCCTGTGGCTCTTTGGATGCTGAGTTCATGATAAGGTACACCAGAGGGGTCATTAACATTGGTATTTGATAATTTGAAATAAACCAGATTGCTGGCGCTTCGATGAGAATTGCCAGATAGGGTTAGTTGCGTCTGGCTGCTTACAGCAACTACAGTTCCAATTACACCTGCTGAAACAGTAATTACATCACCTGGTGAAAAATTATCAAGAAAAGAAGTGCCTGAACCAGTAACAATGCTACTGGAAGTTGATGCGGAAATTGTACCTGCAAATGAGTTTACACCTAAAAAATATACACCATTGGTAATACTTACATTACCTGTTACCGTAACATTATGACCAAATGCAACCGGATTTGTTAATGTACCACTACCAGCAGCGGGTATCTGATTATTGTTCCAGGTAGCAGTGTTATTGTAATTTCCAGCACTTATGGTTCTTGTTGTACTTTGTGCTAACAGCTGTTCGGGATGTGTTCCCGCGAAGAGTGCAAATAAGAAGGTAACTTTGCAAAGTACATTAATCCAAAAAGTGGAAACTTTAAAAAAAACATTTTTGACTAAAGCCATGGACAAAAAACGATTAAAACCAATTATATAGATCTCACAAAACTACACTTTTAGGTTAAAAACATATCAATTGTATAAAAAAAAACATTGAATACTGAATTAACTTATCCAAATTATTGATACAAAAAAAATTTGTGCTACCACCTGAATCAGCTAGCTTCATTATTCCTAAAATAAATATTAATGCCCTGAAAAAAGTAACCGTTTATGGAAATTGGACCAGCTGATTTCTTATTTACGGTTAAATAACCTTTGGTAATAAAAAGCTGGAATAAGTAATAAAATAAGGGTTGGATTCAACACAAGCCGATGCAGAAATGAGATCAAAGGACCATTATAACCGGGAAAATTAAACTTGAGGATGAAGTAAGGTATCAACACAAATACTAATCCAAATACCTGCACCGCTACAGCAAACCAAACATACTTGCGTTCATAGAATAAAGCATAGATGAGCAGAATGGCCAGGGCATCATTCAGTATGAACCTGATGCTGCGGTTAAATATAAATCGCCAGATATTTTCTTTTATACCTATCATCAGGGCAAGATCTAAACGCTGAAAAAGGAAAACGAGCAATAGGCCTGCTGCTGCTGTTACACCTAAAAATATCCTGAGCTTAAGCTGCCGGCTCATTTGATTGTTTAGGTTTTGCCAATCGAACTACCCACCAAATCCATAACAGAAAAACAAAGAGATAAATGAAGGCAGTGAATAAGTATTTGTGTGTGAAGTACAGAAAATTGGGCATGTGCAAAGACACCATGAACAAGAGCATGATGCGCAGCAAATTGCTGATATGTATGACCAATAATCCTAAGGGAATAAACCAGGCGAGTTTACGCGTATACGGACCGAAGGCGAGTAAAAATGCTAAAAATACCACCACCACGTTCAGTCCATTACAACCTTCATAAACAGCCACAACAGCCTTCTCATTAAGCGTGATATAAGTTGTTGGACGAGCATGGTGTTCATAGGCAACAGCGTCATATCCAAAGACCCGTAAACCTGCAGCGCTTTGTTCAGTAACCCAATTGGTAAGCGGATCGGGTGCAGGATGCCAGGCGGTAACGTACCAACCATACAACAAATTGCCAATGATATAAATACCAAAAAACTTTATCAGGAAAAGTATGGTGGGTTTGAATTCTTGTAGCTGCTGTTTTAATTGACTCATCTTCTTTAGAATTACTTATAGTGAGAAAAACAAGAGATGATGATAATGTATTCTTCTGTTACGCCATAAACTCAGACGATGTTCGTGGTCAATTCTTCTCGACCAATATCCTTTAAATTGATGTTTCAATGGTTCTGGCTTACCAAGATCTTCAAAAGGATTTCTCAAAATATCACGAATCAAATCTCCAATACGTAAAGCCATCTTCCTGTCTGTGGCTATCCATTCCTGATATTCTTTAAATGCCTTAGGAACAAAGGCAATATTCCTCATAGCAGTTCTTCAGATTTCAGATTAATCAACTGCTTCTTTTTTTCGTACCCAACGATACGTTCATGAACTTCAGCAGTATATGCAGGATTACTGAGAATATATTCAGTATCATCTGCAGGCTGAATGATAATACTTACAGTTCTGTGAGGAAATAATTTCTTGATGCCTTCTATAAAGTCAGCATTCAGCAAATCTGTATTTATTTTAATGGTAGTTTCCATGATGTTTTTATTCAAAATTAATCAATAAGAGTTAACAATACTCAAGTTAATTTCCTCTCTTTCGCAGGAACGCCCACAACTGTAATACCTGCACTTACATTCTTGGTTACCACTGCACCTGAGCCGATGCGGGCAGCATCAGCTACATGCAAACCGTTTAAAATATTTGCACCAGACCCAATTAAAACTCCTTTACCTAATTGTACTGCTCCTGCTAAATTAGCACCCGGCATAACAGATGAGTAATCTCCAATTTGCACATCGTGCCCAAGCGTAGTGTTTAAATTGATCAACACATGTTTGCCAATATTAATATCGCAAGTCATTTTAACACCTGCCGTAATAATACTTCCATCTCCTAACTTAATGGATGATTTATCCATAATCAAAGCGTTGGGATGTATAAGTACCGGATATTGTATGTGCTGATTCGCTGCTAAACTCTTTGCGACACCTGCCTTCACTTTTGGGTCGCCAATGGCAATAACCACTTGTGCAGTAGATTTCATTTCAAGTAATTGTTGCAAGCCACCTAAAACCTTGATGCCTGCAACATGAGTTCCTGCAGCAATGCCATCATCAAAAAAACCTGCTGGCTCCCAGTCAGGCAAAGCTTTTATAAGTGCAAGCACTTCTCTTCCCAAACCTCCCGCTCCGTATATGAATAATTTGTTTTTCATACCACCTTAACACATCCACACTTTAACACCTAAACACAATACCTACTATCTGGCCGGATTACCTTTTACCACAACACCGGCAGCAACATCTTTTGTTACTACCGCACCTGCACCTACCATAGCCCAGGCACCAATATGAACGCCCGGTAATATAACGGCTCCCGCGCCTATCATAGCGCCTTCATCAACTTTTACACGTCCGCACAAAACTGCACGCGGAGCAATGTGCACATAAGCTGCAATCTCACAATCATGGTCGACACTAGCACCTGTATTAATTATAACATGATCAGCAATACGCGTATGAGCCTGCACAATTACACCATGCAATAACATAATTCCTTTTCCTAATGTAGTATGTAAAGAGTTCACACAAGAAGGATGTATGGCATTGCCAAAATCATGTTTAGTAAGCGCTACCACTTTTTTACGCAAAGCATTATCTCCAATAGCCACAATGGCTTTTGCTTCAGGATGAAAATCAGGATTGTAAACACCCATTTGTTTTACTCCGAATAACTCATCTGCATATTTAGGATCGAACAAGGCCAAAACATCAGCGCCTTGTGCTTGTAAACAATCAAGCACAACTTTGGCATGCTCGCCCCCACCCTGCAAAATGAATTTTTCGTCTTTCAAATCTTAAAAATTATATCATCAAAATTATTGAAATCTATATCAAATAAACACATCAACACTTTAACACATAAAAACCTCAACACTTAAATATTCCCTTCGAACTTTTTCATGGTTGCAGCATCAGCAGCGCTGATTCCCTCTGCTCTTAATACTTTCAGCAAGGTGAGCACTAAGATTTTCATATCCAATAAAAAACTTTGATGCTTTACATACCATACATCAAATGCAAATTTCTCTTGCCAGCTTATGGCATTGCGTCCATTAACCTGTGCCCAGCCTGTTATGCCGGGCTTTACCCAATGCCTTTTGCGTTGTTCATCGTTGTACAAAGGAATGTATTCAACCAATAAAGGTCTCGGACCTACCAATGACATATCGCCTTTTAATACATTGATCAGTTGTGGAAGTTCATCAAGCGATGTTTTGCGAATAAACTTTCCAATACCACTTAACCGTTGCTCATCAGGCAAAAGCTTGCCAGCTGCATCTTTTGCGTCTGACATGGTCTTGAATTTTATCAGTCTGAAGAGTTGTTCATTTTTACCTGGTCTTACTTGCGTAAACCAAACTTTACCAGCCTGGCCAAGCGCAAGTAAAATAATCACCACAATTATGATGGGCGAAGTAATGAGCAGCAAGATGAGCGCAATCAAAAAATCAAAAAGTGGTTTGAAGACCCTGGCGTACAAGTGAAAATATTTTCCCGAATTTATAAGGCTTCAATCAGAATGACAAAAATGCGGAAGGTTGAAGTCATAATTTCATTCCTGAAGATAAAACTTATTTCTGCTTTAATAATACCTGGTATTCTTCCAGTAATGCCTGCCACACATATTGCTGACTAAAATGGGTACGAACAAAATCAGCTGCTTTATTTGCGAATTGAATTCTAAGCTGCGCCTCATTCTTCAGCTTTTCCATTGCAGCCTGTAAGGCTTCCGTATTTTTGGGCGGAACAATGAGTCCACTTTCCTCATGTTGAATGAGTTCATTGCATCCATTTATATCTGAAACGATACAAGGAATTTCCATACAAGCTGCCTGCATGACAACGTTTGGAAACCCTTCCCGATAAGATGGAAATACAAAAACATCACTTGCCAACAACCAGGGTCTCACATCCTTTTGAAATCCAGTCAATATGATATTGTTGCTTTCATGCATGTAGTTCAATGCCGCTGCATCAAGCGGATCAAGCTCCTGTTCTAAAGGACCCAC
>DAOLDI010000036.1:0-10570 GCA_035327445.1 Cyclobacteriaceae bacterium
CAGCTCGAATTGATAGGCCGCAATTAAACTACCCATATTATTTAGCAGCTGAATATTGGCTTCCAGTCTTTCACCCGATCGGCTGTGCACAAGTTCTAGTCTTGCCCTGTCTCCTGCTTTTACAGGATTGGGGTATGTCTTGAAGCTTTCAATGATAAACTCTCCCGGCCGGGTAACCTGAAAGCCAATGCTTGCCACAGCTGGGTTGTTAAAAACATCCCAGGCTCTTAAAATTATAGTATGTTTTCCCGGACTTAAATTTTTCAAAGGGTACCTCAGCCAGCCTGAACTAGGGTCATCGATATCTGCAATGAAGTAATCATTTACCGGGAAGGGGGCCTCATCATTAAGTTGGGCAGACATAATGTTGCCCAAACCAAAGGAAGAAATATTAATGCCTGAGTCATCAGTTATGCGGGCAAGTAAAGTTGTATTTGCCGGCACATAGCCATCATCAATAAAGCTAGCATCGCCCATAAACAATTGTATTTGTGGTGGGGTGTTATCGTTGTTGTTAATGAGTTCACTTAATCCAACCTGCACATTATTATCTGCACCTGTTGCATCTAAAACCAAAGCAGGGCTTGAAGCATAAAGCGAAATTTTTCCATCACCGGGTTGATAGGAAATATTTTTTGGTGCGATGAAATCAAAAGCGAATGATCCATCTGCAATACTTGCTTTACCTCTGAAGATGGCCTGATCAAAATCCAGAAAATTAAAGGGCGGATTATCATTGCCAAGTGTAACTGATTCAACAGGTTTATCAAAAACAGTTGCTTCAAGTATGCCATTGAAATTTGTGATTTGATTATCGGCAGCATCAAGCACATTACCTTTTACAGTAACTTTTGATAATGCTTTGATCATATCTGATCCATCAGCAGTTTCTATTGATTCAATTTTTATTTGTTGATATGGAACAGCAAGTTTCATCGAAGGATCTCCCAGCAATGAAAAGTTTCTGTTCGCAACACCACTTAAACTAAGATTTTTGGTGAGTTTGAATACTTCGCCAATGCTTAAACCTTTGCCATCTTCTTTTTGAAATACTGATTGATAGAATGCCCGGTTAAGTTCAAAATTTGTGCTTGAGCTTACGGGTCTTGCTGTTGTAACCAATGCAATTGCAGCCCGGCCTGGCAGAAGTAAACTTAATTCACCTGAAGAAATTTCAGTTGGATTATCATGACGACCGAACTCACATGTTGCAGTTAACAGTAAGGGATAATGTTTATTTTCTAAGTTAGCAATGATGATGCCGTCAAGTATTCTTTCATCGGCCCATACTTGTTCACTTCCATGCCCGGTGTAATTAAGAATTAATGCGCCTTGTTCTAAGACCTTAACAATAGCTTTAGTAGTTTCTGGTGAGGCTTGCCCTGCAGGTCTTGATATTTGCGGAAAGGCATCTAGGAATATTTTTCGGGTATTAAACTCAGGATGATTAAGTTCGATATTATCTGCCAATTGATTTGCCTGTGAGTTATGAATATTGAAATCGCCATCATCTGCAACAAACACAATATTTTTTCTCCATTGACCGAAGGCTTCAGGCTGATCGTAGGCAATCAATTTATCAACTACTGCGCGTGCTTCATTCAGATTTTTGGCGGGTATTCTGCCTACACCAATATCCATGGTATGATTCTCTACCGGACTTTCTCCCCAATTGCCTTCATGTTCTTCCAGAAATGTGAAGTAATCATCAGAAGAGTAGGTCTCAAGCGGATGCAATGAATTTCTTGATTCATAGGTTGGCACAAGATTTAAATTACGATTGAGAATATCCAGGTAATCGTAAGAACCTTTGCCAAAGAGCAAAAGATTTTTAAGTGTATTCGGAGACTTTAAATATAAATACCGCACGTAATCTCTAATGGCGGTAGCATCAGGTTTGCCGCCCGAAAATTCATTGAAAATTTGCTCAGTACTTACTACCAATGTTTCTACTTGTTGGGTGTTTCTAAACGCTGCCAAACGATTTGCCTCAGCTAATAAATCCGGATGCGCAACAACCAATAGGTTTGGTGTATGGTGTGCAGCTATATGTTGATTGTCGACCCGGCCAATAAATTGAGGTGCGGGAATTCGATTATTCTTTCTGAAAATGACAAAGTTTTTTAATTCAGCAGAGTTTGCATTAAATCTTGTCTGTTGATTATTTACAGTAAAATTTTGTGAGCGTGCGTTTAACCGATCAGTAATATCCCATATCATCACATTAGCATCAGCATTACCGATTGCATAGGTTGATGTTGCTGACGCGATACTATGTGCCGCAGTAAAAATGGTTTGATCTCCAAAAAGATTAAGTCTTTGTTTAACATGTATGAGCAGGTAATCCAGGTAACCTACTGAGAGCCCTGAATTATTTTTTTCATACTGAAGTCTTATGCGTTGTATGCTGTTTGCATTTGCGTTTACTGTGCTTGCGTTAAACCGTATGGTGTCTAATGCAGTTCTGCCTTTAAGCGCATATCTGAAATTTGAAACGGGGAGTATGCTCTGTTCAGCAATGCCAAAATCGTTTACAAAAACTTTGAAATTAGAAGTGCTGAATGATTGCGCCATTACTGATGAAATCAAAGTAATGCTGCTTCCTTCCACAATATCAGGAAAATCAAAATTGATGGTGTGAGATGTTATTTGATCAAAGCGTTCACCGTACCATTGCCTGCCCGAGCTTAAAATGTTAAACTGATCTCGTTTGTAAAAACCAAAACTGTCGAAGGTGTCAATGATCTGACCTTCGCCAGGATCGTTAGCTTGTGTTATTCTTTTGCCATTTTCTTCAGATACCTGTAGAAAGTAATAATTGCTGCGCGTAAAATAATTTCTTTCGTAAAAGAATGTTGCGCGATTTACATCGTACTCAAAGCGGTCGGGGCCTTCGGCATAAAAAAGAATGAAATCGTTATTACCAAAGTTGCCATCAGTTTCACCTTCTATATAGATGGCCAATTCTTGCAAACCTTGCAACCTGTTGGCCGCGTTTGGTTGCGGCAACAAGCCTTGATGCCCTGCATAAATCCTGATCTTTCTTGGGTCAACCCTGTTAACATCCACCCCCATATTTCTGAGTTGGTTGCGGTCAATCCTGTACACACCGGCTTGTTGTACGGCAAGTTTAAACCATTGCCCTTCGCTCAGCACATCTGTCTGGGCAAAGCACTGGCTTGTTTTGCTGATCACAAAAACAAAAGCAATGAGGATTTTTATTTTGTGCACCGTATTTTTCAAAAGACAAAATTCGACTATTGCTGCTATATAAACTCTTTCAGGACTATTTAGTTTCCTTTTGAAAGAACGATAAAAGAATGTACAAAAGTATAATCAATGGAATAGCCTGAACCCGTAAAATTATAGTTAATAATACGGCCAGGCCGGCAAAGGTAAACTTGATTTCATTGCCCTTCCATTGAAAGCTTTTGAACTTCATGGCCATTAAGGGAATAGGCGCTACCAATAAAAATGAAAACAAAATGCTGATGGTGCTTAACACATAAGCATTGTGTACCCACTCAAAGTATGCCGCATTTAGCAGGGGTAAAGAAGATAGAAAAAGTGCATTAGCGGGAGTAGGCAAACCAATGAAGGCATCCGATTGCTTTTCATCAACATTAAAAATGGCTAATCTAAGCGCAGAGCAAACGGCAATCAGCAGGGCTATAAAAGGCAACCAGGCAATTGAAGTATTTGCATCGATCATGTTGTACATGATCAATGCGGGTAAAACTCCAAAGCTCACCACATCGGCAAGTGAATCTAACTCTTTGCCAATGGCCGAACTTACCTTTAACATTCTTGCACTGAAGCCGTCAAAGAAATCAAAAGTTGCAGCCGCCCAGATAAACCAGGCCGCTGGAATATCAGGATATTGAAAAATGGCAATGATACCCAGGCAACCACTTAAGAGGTTAGCGCTTGTTAAAGTATTTGGAAGATGTTTTAGCATTTAGTTTGCACTTATGGCACAAAAGGGATTACTGCGTTTTTCTATTCCAATTTTTGTTACAGTACCATGCCCCGGATAGACAGTAACCTCATCATCCAAGACAAAAAATTTCTGATGGATGCTTTCAATCAAGACATCAAAATCTCCGCCAGGTAAATCTGTTCTGCCTATGCTGGCCTCAAACAACACATCACCGCCTATTAATGATTTGGATGCATGATGATAGAAAGCCACATGGCCTGGTGCATGCCCCGGCACAAATAGTACTTCTAGCTTTTGTTCTCCGAATGTAAGCGTGTCACCTTCATCAATAAACTGATCTGGGCTTGAATCTTCATAAGCCGGAAACCCATAAACAGGCGCATATATTTTTACCGCCCGCAGCGTTTCTTCATCTTTTTGGTGCATCAATAAAGGCACATTAAATTTTTGCTTTACATAGGCATTACCCAGTACATGATCTATATGGCAATGTGTGTTAAGTAAATATTTTACTTGCAGCTTATTGCTAACTATGTAGTTGTTTAGCGCTTCTTTTTCACTTTGCTCATAACAACCCGGATCAATAACTACACACTCCTTTGTTTCATCACTTAACACCAGCGTATTTTCCTGAAAAGGATTAAATGTAAAAATCTTGATTTGAAGCATTAAAAAACTTTTTATTTGAGTTCAAAAATCTAAAATTGAAGCCGATTATCCTAATAAAGCATTGCAGCTAAAGTTTGATTATATCATTGTTGGACAAGGCCTGGCGGGCTCTTGTCTTGCGCTTGAATTACTTAAGCGCGATAAAAAGATTTTAGTGTTTGATGAGCCTGCAAAAAACAGGTCTTCAATTATTGCTGCCGGATTATTCAATCCGGTTACAGGCAGAAAAATGACAAAGACCTGGTTGGCAGATAAACTCTTTCCGCAGCTGATCAGGTTTTACACAGAAGCTGAAAAGTTACTGCAAACAAGATGCTTGTATGAGAGCTCTGTTTACCGACCATTTTATACGGCAGAAGAACAGAATGAATGGATGGCTAATTCTGCCAATGAAGCATATAAATCAATTATTCAAGAAGTACATGTAAAGAGCACATTTGGAAATGATGTACATGATGCATTTGGCGGACTGTTATTAAAGCAAAGCGGATATCTCGACACAAAAATATTTTTAGCTGCAGTACGCGCTTTACTTATTGCGAATGGAGCGTATCGTGAAGCGCATGTTGAATTACAAGCTGCCAATATTAATGACAAAGAAATCATACTTGCTGATGGAACTTCTGCTGCCGCCATCATTTTTGCCAATGGTTTAGGCAGCATGCAAACTGATTTTTTTTCATGGCTGCCTTTTAAAGCTTTAAAAGGGGAGACGCTTAGCCTGAAAGTTGAAAAAATGCCGGAGATCATTTATAACCGGGGTGTTTACCTGGTGCCTGAACCCGGGCAAATGAGCTTAAAAGCCGGGGCCACTTACGATCCGCGCAACCTGGCTGCCGGTATTACTGAAGCCGGCCGGGCAGAGCTGGAAGAAAGTATCAACAAACTGATCAAATTCAGGTATAAAATTGTTGATCATGACTGGGGTATCAGACCTTCAACGGCCGACAGGAAGCCCATATTGGGGAAACATCCTGCCTTTGAAAACGTATTGATTTTTAATGGTTTAGGTACTAAGGGAGTAAGTCTTGCACCATTTTTTGCCGAAAAGATGGCCAAGTTTTTATCCGGATCTGATCAGTTATATAAAGAGGTAAACATTGAGCGTTATTATTCCTTATATTAGAAACTTTGCTGTTGATATCATGCGCGTAGTAAGTGTTTTTGTCTTCATGCTGCTTTTATTTGCCGGTCATGGCACATGGGCCCAGCAATCGAGGGAGACTTTCGGAAAGAATAGAATTCAGTACAAGAATTTTGAGTGGAGATACCTGAGCTCAGAAAATTTTGACGTTTATTATTATGGTGAGCGCAGGGCAATTGCCCGCGATGTAATTGAATTTCTGGAAGCTGAGTTTGATCGCATTACCGATATCATCGGATTTCCTCCTTATCTCAAATCAAAAGTATTTCTGTATAACTCTGTTTCAGATTTGCAGCAGAGTAACGTAGGCTTAAACCATAACCCATATAGCATGGGGGGCGAAACGGAATTTATTAAGCCCTATGTTGAAGTGGCGCATCTGGGCAACCTGGAAGAATTTAAATCAGAATTGATTTACAAGGTTTCTGATTTAATGGTAAACCAGATGATGTTTGGGGGTAGTCTGAAAGATATGTTTCAGAATGCAGTGCTTATGAATTTACCTGAGTGGTTTATTTCAGGTGCATCATTATACGTTGCTTATGGTTGGGATGAAGAGATGGATAATTATGTGCGCCAGTTGGTAATGGATAAACGCAAGCGCAGATCAGTTACCAAATTGAAAGGTCGTGAAGCTGCCTTATTCGGACAATCAGTTTGGAATTTCATTGGAGAGAAATATGGCAAGAGCAGTATATCAAATATTTTAAACTACTCGCGTGTAATACGCAATGAAGAAAAGAGTATCCGGATAACCTTGGGTGTTGACTTCAGAACACTGTTGGTTAACTGGGAGCGTTTTTACATGGAGAACGCCAACCAGGTAAATCAAAGTTATGATGCGCCCCCGGCAGATAATCAGTTCAATAAAAAAAATGAGAATAATGTAACATATAGCACAGTAAAGATAAGTCCTGATGGTAATAACCTTGCTTATGCAGAGAATGACCGCGGCCGCTTTGTGGTTAAGGTGCATTCACTTAGCAGCGAAAAAGAAATTACGATTTTAAGAGGAGGAATACGCGCACTCAATAAGCAAATTAATTACAACATACCGCTCATCAGTTGGGCAGATGAAAATACATTGGGTGTAATTGGGTTGAAAAGAGGAGAGTATACTTTCTGGCTTTATGATTTGAACACCAGAAGTAAATTGCCCAGGCAGTTAGACAGGTTCAGCAACATCAGAAGTCTCGATTTTTCAAGTAATGGAAGGTTGGCGGTAGTAAGTGCCGATCAAAACGGGCAAAATGATTTGTACCTCATAAGCTCAAGAAGAGACAGGACACAGCGCCTTACCAATGATTTCTATGATGACCTCGATCCCGTGTTCATTCCCAATACAAACCGCATCGTATTTAGCTCTAACAGACCCAATGATACCATCAATCAACAGGTAAGAGATTTAAAAGAAATCAAAGGGAATTTCAATTTGTTTATTTATGACCTTGATACAACAAAGAATGTTGTTGGCAGACTTACCAATACAGTGAGTAAAGATTATTACCCCACGCCTTTAGACCAGACTACTATCTTTTATTTGAGTGATCAGCGTGGTATAACCAATTTATTCAAGTACAATTTGGTAACTGGCATCTACTCACAGGTTACTAATTTTTCAACTTCTATTTTGCAGTATGATATTAATCAGGCAAGCAAAACCCTGGTTACAGTAAATAAAGATCAGCAATTGCAAAATATTTATGTGCACAAAGATTTTGATTTCGATAGGCAAGTGTTTACGCCATCAAGCAGAAGGCAGGAATACATGAATGCTAAAAGTCTGGTAGAGCGCAGAAGACAAGAGACAGAAAGAACCATGTCGTTGCGCGATCTTGTGAATCAACGTATGCGTGATGCAGAACAAGCGGCACAAGACAGTATCAGAAAAGAACAGGAAAAGCCCATTATAAGTGAGCAGGTATCTGTTCAAATTGACACTTTAATTACCAGAAGACCTGAGCCTGAAATCAATACCGATAATTATGTTTTTGAAGATGAAGTAGTGCGCAGGCGCACACAACAACAATCAGAATCTTTTTTATCGAGATATGTTTCTGCGCGCGACAGAAGTCGGATCACGGGGCCCTTTCCTTATGAGCCCCGCTTCAGTTCAGAAAATATGATGACTTCATTTGTATTTGATCCCTTGCGCGGATTTGGCATTACGCTGGAAACCCAAATGAACGATATCCTAGAAAATTATCGCTTTTATGGTGGGGTAATGGCCACAACTGATTTGCGCAGTGGCGATATCTATGCAGAATTTCAGTACCTGAAGTTGCCTTTTGATTTTGGCGTTCGCTTTGATCGAAACGTTATATTCTGGAATGGCAACAGAAATTTTCAGAAGTATGCGCTGAATAAACTGGAGTTTACGGCAGACTTTCCGATAACTGAAGAATTGAGATTTTCATTTAAACCTTTTGGTGCCTACACACGCTTTGCCGACTTAGGTTCAAATATAATTATGCCGGGGCCTCCACAATTCTTTCCTAAAGAAAGTATCTGGTATGCAGGGGCAACAGCAGAATTGGTATTTGATAATTCACTTGCAACCGGCCTAAACATAATTGAAGGTTCAAGAGGAAAAATTGCAGCCAGACATTTTGAAGGTGTAGGTAACAGCTCTGAAAGTTTTACGCAGTTCTTTATAGACCTTAGACATTACCAGAAGATTCATAAAGAAATAACTTTTGCAATGCGCGGTTATGCCGGATCTTTTTTTGGAAGAGCACCTAAAAATTATGTATTGGGTGGAGTTAATAACTGGATTACAGATTTGAACAGAAATACCAACAGAAGAGGAACAGGCAATCCGCTTTCAAGAGAAACAGAAAGCGGGTTTAATTCTAATCTCTTGTTTTTAGATTATGCCACTAACCTCAGAGGTTTTAATTACGCAACACTGTATGGCAACCAGGTAATGCTGTTCAATGCTGAACTTCGCTTTCCTATTGTTAAGTATTTCAGCACGGGCAGTATAGCTTCAAACTTTTTCCGCAACATGCAATTTATTGGTTTCTATGATATCGGCAGTGCCTGGTCGGGCGGTTCACCCTTCTCAACAGATAACCGTATAAGTGCAGATATTATCAAACAAGGAGCCTTTCAGGCAGAGATTAAAAATTATATCAATCCCTGGTTATACAGCTACGGTATAGGCATGCGCACCATGATGCTGGGCTATTACATGAGGTTTGATTTGGCATGGCCAGTAGAAAACTATACTGTAAAAGACCCTCGTTTATTTGTATCATTGGGCTTCGATTTCTAAGTGATCATTAACACATTTATTCAGGTATGCTGAAATCCATGACAGGCTATGGCCATGCCGTTCAGGTGAACGAACAAATTACAGTTGTGGCCGAACTGAGAGCCCTTAACTCAAAATTTCTTGACTTAAGCCTAAGACTTCCCAAAATATTTCTTGATAAAGAAATTGAAATCAGAAATCTGATAGCTGAAAAACTTGAGCGCGGTAAAGTTTCACTCACGGTTGAGTTTATAAAAAATGCGCAGGCTGAAGTTCAGCAGAGTTATAATGAAGCTTTATTCACAGCTTATTACCAGGAATTGAAAAAGCTGGCCGACAAAGTTTATGCTCCTTATGATCAGCTTTTTGAGCTTGCCCTGAACTCTCCTGAAGTTACACAAAGCAAACTGGCCGATGAACCTTCTGAAGAAGAATGGAGCAAGGTGAAGTCAGTTATTTCAGAGGCGATTCAGCAATGTGAAGATTTCAGAAAAGATGAAGGAAAGGTAATTGCTAAAAATATGCTTGATGATATCGGCACAATTGAATCATCCTTGCAGGAAGTAATTAAGCTTGATCCGCCCCGGGTAAGCAGAATAAGGGAGCGCATTACTAAAAATGTAAAAGATTTTTTTGGAGAAGAAGGTTTTGATCAGAACAGGCTGGAGCAGGAAATTATTTTCTATATCGAGAAGCTTGACATCAACGAAGAGAAAGTAAGATTAAAAACTCATCTCGATTATTTTACTGAAGCACTTGTAGCTAAAGATAAATCCAACGGAAAAAAATTGGGCTTCATTGCGCAGGAGATTGGCAGAGAAATCAATACCATTGGCAGCAAATCAAATGATGCGGCTATTCAGAAGTATGTGGTTGAAATGAAAGAAGCGCTGGAGAAAATCAAAGAACAACTCGGAAATGTTTTATAAGTAAAACAAAAAACTGTGCCGCGACTGCAGAAAATTTCTTCCATACTTATTTGGGCAGTCATCTCAGCGGCTTTCATTGGGCCGGGTACACTTACCACCGCCATTGCGGCAGGCTCACTTTATAAACTTGATTTAGTTTGGGCAGTACTGCTTTCTGGTCTTGCTTGTTTCATGTTGCTCGAACTTGCCGGAAGAATCAGCATTGCCACGCAACAAAGTTTGGGTGCTTTGCTTATTTCTAAATTAGGTCAAAGCAAAGGCAGGCGCATTGCACTCTTGCTTGGCCTGGCCGTGATTTTTGGCTGCGCAGCTTATGAGGCCGGAAATATCATGGGCGCAGTAAGTGGTATTGAATTATTGAGTGGCATAAAACCCGCATGGTCAACCTTAGGGGTTGCCTTGCTGGCATTTTTTGTTTTATGGACGGGCAGAAGAAAGCAAATCGCTTTGTTAATGACAGGCCTGGTGATACTCATGGGCATAGCCTTTTGCTGGCTTGCGTTCCAAAATTTTCCATCGCTTGCGCAGCTTTCGGCAGCTTTAAGCAATATTCATATTCCTAAAGAAGCACAATTGATTACCGTAGGATTAATAGGTACCACCATTGTGCCTTATAATCTTTTTATCGGGGC
>DAOLDI010000037.1:0-10439 GCA_035327445.1 Cyclobacteriaceae bacterium
ATTGCTGAACTATGATTCTTAGATCCTTAAACCCTAGTTCCTTATTTTTTATAGAGGAACTTAGGTCAGTATGATCTCTGAAATACTCAGCTAAATTTTCGGCAAACCAATTACTGTCGCGCTTTCTAACAGTAAGTAGCGTTTTCTTTGGGTCTGAACTTCGAGTTAAAATGAAAGAGTCAACAATCCTGAAGTTAATAACGGCCTGATGTCTGTATAAAATAACTTCTCCTTTTTCAATTACTTTTGCGAAGCCTTCTTTAAAGTTTAAAGGTTTCGATCTGTTAAATAAAGTATCAATTTCAAATTTTTTAAGCACAGCAAAGCTATCTGCCAACACAACAAAAGCCTTTACATCTTTTGCCTTAACCTTAAGCGTCTTATTTCCATATGCTTCTTTATATAAGAAAAAATTATTTTGATTGTATTCAAAACGAATCAGACCATCAATACATTCATTTGCCTGATTGTAGTAATACCCTTGAATAAAGCCAACGTATGAATTGGTTTCTTTGCTGATTTTCTGTGCACAAATCTCATGACCAAACGAGATAAGTGTTAATATAATTAACCAATGTGTGCTGCAAACTTTCATCCTATAAATCTAATTTTTCATCCATTCATAAACCTGGTAGTGTTCGCCATTCATACCCAGTTTTTCATAAACTTCCTGAGCCAATTTATTGCGTTTATCCACATATAACCGAATACCTCTGATATCCTGACTATTTTGTGCTTCATTTTGAACATGCTGATACAAGGCCTTGTAAATTCCTTTACCCCGGTATTGTTTGTCTACAAAAACAGATTGTATCCATATTACAGTGCCATTGCGCCAGTCGCTCCATTCAAAAGTTAACATTAAACACCCTACTACCTTATTTTCAAATTCGGCAATCAGGTATCTTCCTTTTTCGGCATGATTAAAGACTGCAGAAATTCCTAAATCAAGAATGTTACGGTCAAGCACAATGTCTTCGGTCTCACTTGCCATAGCAATTTGAAAGTCCATGAGTTGAGCTTTATCTGATATGCTTGCCTCGCGAATAGAAATCGTCATAAATATTGTAATCAATTTTTGTTTTGTTCTGATGTAAAATTGCTAATTTGGCTGAATCTATAATTACAAAAAATGACATATTTATTATTTGTAGTTGGCTTTGTATTGCTTATTAAAGGTGCAGATATGCTTGTTGAGGGAGCCTCTTCGGTGGGCAAGCGTCTTCAGATTTCAGATCTTGTAATAGGATTAACCATAGTATCTTTTGGAACATCACTTCCTGAATTACTCGTATCAACGGTTTCATCTTTTAAGGGCAGTCCTTCTCTTGGTGTAGGAAATGTCTTGGGCAGTAATGTTGCAAACATATTACTTATCTTGGGTATAGCTGCCGCTATACGGCCCTTGCCTATGACAAGGAATACTTATTTTATCGAAGTTCCTTTTTCACTCACAGCAACTTTATTAGTTGGATTTGTTGCGAACGCCTCACTGTTTGATAAACATGACGATTTGCTGATAAGCAGGTTTGATGGGGCTCTCTTGCTTTTCTTTTTCACGCTATTTCTTGGCTACATCTATATTGTTTCAAAAACAAAAAGAGAAGATGATGTAAGTGACCAGGCAGTAAAAGTAATGACAACCTGGAAATCAATTATATGGATTTTACTTGGCATTATTGGATTATATGTTGGGGGACAGTGGGTGGTTGATGGTGCCGTTGTTATGGCACAAGCATTTGGTATGAGTGAAGCATTTATTGGTTTAACCATTGTTGCAATTGGCACCTCACTTCCCGAACTTGTAACATCGGCAGTTGCGGCATTCAGAAACAACATTGATATAGCCGTAGGAAATGTTGTAGGCTCAAACATTTTTAATCTTTTATGGATTTTAGGCTTAAGCTCAGTAATAAAACCAATTCCATATTTAGCCGAGAGCAATCAGGATATTCTCATGATCATTGCCGCAAGTACTGCACTTATTATGGCTGTAGTGATTGGAAAGCGCCCTGTAATTTCACGTTGGGAAGGAATTCTATTTCTTGTCTTTTATGCTTGGTATATTTTCCACCTCTTCGAGCGTGAGGCATTACATCAGTTTTAATTCATAGCTTGAGTTAAATCATCAATTAAATCCTGAGGTTCTTCTATACCAACAGAAAATCTCAATAGATTGTCAGCTATTCCTGCTTTTGCTCGGTCTGCTGCACTCATCTTGGCATGTGAAGTAAGCATTGGAGATGAGATTGTACTCTCAACTCCGCCCAAACTTATGGCTGTCTTGATTAACTTTAATTTCGATGCAAAAACTTTGGCATCAATTACAGGTTCAAATGATAACATGCCACCAAAACCCCCTGGCATTTGTGCTTTGGCCACCTCATGATTAGGATGATCTTCCAGGCCGGGATAATAGACCGCTTTAATACCATGATGTGAAGCTAAGAACCTGGCTACTTCCATAGCGTTTACATTTTGCTGTTTAACTCTTATCGCTAATGTTTTGATGCTGCGTTCAAGTAAATAACAACTGAGTGCTTCCAGATGACCACCGAAATGAATGGCACTTTCCCAAATTTGTTTAATGTGAGTTGTTGATGCGGCTGCAACACCGGCAGATAAATCACTATGCCCGCCCAGGTATTTGGTTGCGCTGTGTAACACAATATCGATTCCTAATGTGTAAGGATTTTGATTGATTGGAGATGCAAAGGTGTTGTCAATTAGTGTAATGATATTATGTGCTTTGGCAATTTTAGCAACACCCGCTATATCAGTAATCTTAAGTAATGGATTAGAGGGAGTTTCAATATAGATTACTCGTGTGTTGGATTTAATAAGCGATTGAAAAGATTCTATGTTTTGTCCATCAGCAAAATCAAATTCAATTCCGTAACGAGGTAACTCGTTTATAAGGGCATGATAAGTTCCGCCATATAAATCAGACTGCAAAATGGCATGGTCCCCAGTTTTTAGAAAAGCCATCAATGCGGTCATTATGGCGGCCATACCTGAACTGAAAATAAGGGCATCTTCTGTTTGTTCCAAGGCGGCAACTTTTGCAGCTACCGCTTGCTGATTGGGGGTATTGAAATACCTCGGATAGCGCACCTCCTTAACATCCAGGTAATCATAAGCTGCGGAGGTATAAATGGGATTAGTAATACCCTTAAACTTTGAATCTCCCAGAGAACCGGCATGAACACTAATACTGAGTTTTGACTTCATAAAATCGATTTAAATGGTCTTAAATGTACAATTAGGCGTCAAATTATGGCTTACCTCCTAATGTTAACTCAGGGTTTATTTTCAATTATTTCTGCTTAATATCTGAACTTCAAGTAGTTAAAAACGTTAAATTCGTATATAACCACTACTAATCATGAGAAATCAACCGAAACTTGCCATTATGGCGTCTTTAGACACCATGGATAGCATTCAGGCTGAGAAAGTGCTGCTGTATATCAAGGATATGCTGACAGAAGCACACCGCAAGGAAATGGAGTATTCAAAAGCCAAGCAGGAAGCTTTACGCGAGATACGCCAGGCCCTTCGTACAGAAGTAAAAGGATTGAGCCCAGCGCTGTAATCCTCCTCAATCCTCATTATGCATCGCCCTTGTACAAAGGGTTAGAATCTTTTTCACTCTTTTCAATTGTATTGCACGTAATTTTCCCACTTCTCAAGTGCAAGCTTAAAGTCTTCCGGTATTTCTGAATCAAACTGCATTGCTTTTCCACTTGCCGGATGTATGAAGCCAAGTGTTTTGGCATGTAGCGCCTGCCGGGGAATCGCTTCAAAGCAATTATGTACAAAACTTTTGTACTTACTAAATGTAGTTCCTTTCAGTATCTGATCTCCGCCATACATGGCATCATTAAATAATGGATGTCCAATGTGTTTCATGTGCGCACGTATCTGGTGTGTGCGACCTGTTTCCAGTTTGCATTCTACCAATGATATATATCGTAAATCTTTTAACACTTTATAATGGGTGATGGCATGCCGGCCGATTTCTCCATCAGGGAAAGCAATGGTTAATCTTCTGTCTTTCGGGCTTCTTCCTAAATTCACATTGATTGTTCCTGCTGCCGGATCAGGCACACCCCAAACCAAAGCCCAATATGTTCTTTCTATGCTATGATCGAAAAATTGTTTGGCAAGTTTGCTCAATGCGAGTTCAGTTTTGGCAATCACCAAAAGTCCAGATGTATCTTTATCTATACGATGTACCAAGCCCGGCCGGCCTTCATTACCCGGAAGCTCGGGCAATTGCTGAAAATGATACGTGAGCGCATTTACTAAAGTGCCAGTCCAGTTATTAAATGCCGGATGTACCACCATACCCGCTGCTTTATTAACAACCAGCAAATAGTCATCTTCATAAACAATATTCAAGGAAATATTTTCCGGAATTACTTCTGTATCGCGCGGAACTTCAGGTAGAGAAATTACGATAACATCATTTGGTCTTACTTTGTAATTTGGCTTTACATCCTTATCATTTACTTTTACAAAGCCTGCATGAATACCATTCTGAATTTTTGTGCGCGTAACATTTGGTAACCTGTCGAATAAAAATTTATCAATTCTTACCGGACCTTGTTTTGGATCAGCTTTTATGCGGTGATGCTCAAATAGCTCATCATCCTGTTCTTCAGGTAGGGCCTCGTAAGTTACCATTGAATTGATTAGTAGTTTGGTGTAAAATTATCAGATTATAATGAGACCTTCGGTTGAATGGCCAAATGTTTTCGCATTATCCAGTTGATGTCTGACACCACTGAGGCAAGCTAAAAGGGCATCAACCTGATGCCAGTTTTTGCATTCAAGTGTTGAAAGTTCAGGCAGTAGCTGAAATTGTTTGCCCAGTGAGTGTAAGAAATTTTTAATGTCTGACTTGTAATGAGTTTTTAGTTGAAGTGTTTGTGCGAGGCCCGCAGGATAAGTCTCGTACACCACATGCCCTTTTTGCACTAACAATTTTTTAAGCCGCATGGCCCTTGCTGTTAAGCCACCTATAAACATGGGAGACATGGCGCCAAGTGCCCTGTCGCCTTCCCGATAAAAGTAATCATCATTATCCTTGTTGCCACTGTAAACACCAGGCAGTGACAACGGTGCATCGATATAAATTGGCGCTTCATTCACTAACAGATCATTAGAGAGCAAGAAAGCATCTGCATCTTCTTTTTTATTGCTTTGTGCTAAATGAAAGCTTTGATTGAAAAAAGAACAAATAACGGTGGTACCTGCATACCTTGAGCCAAAATCAATGCCTGTAATGTTAAGCTTTTGTATTAATTCCGTTTTTTGTTCTTCGGCAGGCATGGCTACAATATTTTACTCCCTCCCAGTTTTTACTCCATTTCTTTCTCCAGTTAAATCCTCGTCCACATACAGCACAAACCTTACTTGGCAGAAAAGACTTTTTATGCATGCCCAATAAACACCGGTCATCATAATATGTTTTTTATTCGAATAGCGCTTTTAATACTTTGGACTTCAAACATACTTTATGCTAAGGCTTTTCATTTGCGGTTATCTGGTATTAAGTGTTTTTGCTTGTACAGTAAAAGATGCTGAAAAAAGTACTTTGTTTACTGCTGCCCCCACATCACTTGGCCGCGTGCCGGCAGCGCTTAATGAGGCTTCAGGCCTGGTGGCCAGCAGACGTTATCCAGGTTTGTTATGGACCCACAATGACAGCGGAGATAATGCAAGACTCTTTCTGATACGTGAAGACGGAAGCCTGGTGGCAACAGTTTACATCAATCACATCATCAACAGAGATTGGGAAGATATTACGGCCTATTATGATCAAAAGCTTGGTAAATACTTTTTATACATAGCAGAGATTGGTGATAACCGCGCACTTTACGATTTTAAGTTTATTTATCGTATTGAAGAGCCTGAACTTGAGCCAAGTTTATCTGATCAGACGCTTGTAGTTAACAGTCCTGAAAAAATTATTTTTCAATATGCAGATGGCAGCCGCGATGCTGAGGCACTTATGTTTGATCCGCTTGATCAGGTATTTTATCTGGTAAGCAAAAGAGAAAAGCGTGTGGGTGTTTATGCTTTTCCGGATGAGTTTGTTTGGGGTGACACGCTGTATCTTAATAAGAATATGGAGATACCCCACACTCAAATTGTAGCAGGCGATATAAGCTCTGATGGATCAGAGATTATCACGAAAGATTATGAAAGCATTTATTATTGGCGGAGAGAAAAAGATGAAAGTGTTTTAGATGCATTGAAAAGACCTGCTCATAATCTGCCTTATAAGATAGAAAAACAAGGTGAAGCGATAGCCTGGGCTTTAGATGGTTCAGGGTATTTTACACTCAGTGAGCAGGCTGATGATTCTGATCCGCCTATTATTTATTTTTATAAGAGAAATTGATTTATTGATTCACTTGTAATCTAAAACCCACTCGTGGATAATTCTGGATTTCAATCTTTGAATCTTCTTGCAAATATTTTCTCAGCCTTGAAATGAATACATCCAGACTTCTACCCATAAAATAGTCGTCATCACCCCAAACTTGTAAGAGGATTTCCTCGCGTTTTAAAACCCTGTTTTGATTGATGCATAATATCTTGAGCAACTCTGCCTCTTTTTGAGTGAGCTTTTTAATATTGCTGGCAATACTTAATGTTAAGCTATCAAAATTGAATACATAAATACCAAGATTAAAAACCTGTTGATGTTGTTCATTTTTTGCAGATGCTCTTTTTATGAACACTTCAATACGAAGTATCAGCTCTTCCATACTAAAGGGCTTCACAATGTAATCATCAGCCCCTTTTCTGAAACCATTGATGCGGTCTTCCTGCAAGGTTCTGGCGGTAAGCATAAGCAATGGAATATGCTGATTGATACTCCTGATGCTTTCTGCAATGCTGAACCCATCTTTTCCTGGCAGCATGACATCAAGCAGGCATACATCAAAAATATTGTCAGTAAAAGTTTTTAAGGCCTCATCGCCTCTTTTGCACCAGTAAACTGAATAGCCATTGTGCTGAAGATTGTCTGTGATAACAAATCCCAGGGCTTCGTCATCTTCAACAAGCAAAATGCGCGCTTTAATCATGTGATTTAAAAATTAATGTAAACGTGCTGCCCTTTCCTGGGTTACTTCGCAAAGTTATTTTCCCCTTGTGGGCTTCAATCATGCGTTTTACATAACTAAGTCCGAGGCCGAAACCTTTCACATCATGCCTGTTGCCTTGCGAAACACGATAGAACTTGTTGAATATTTTTTGTTGCTCTTTTTGTTCAATACCAATGCCATTGTCAGTAATGTGAAGATAAAGCAATCCGTTTTGATTTTCTGTTTGAATGTGTATCTCTGGATTTTTGCTGCAATATTTCAGTGCGTTATCCAATAAATTGTAAATGATATTGGTGAGATGCAGTCTATCGGCCATCAGCTTATGATTTTTAGCTTTTAGCTCATAATTAATTGTAATGTTTTCTAAGCTTGTGCGTTCCTTCGTGTTTTGGATAATGGCAATCAGCAATTGGTGGATATCTGTCTTTTCGAGTTTTAGCTCTATATCTTCTTTATCAGATGAAGCAATTTGCAGCACGCGCTCTACCTGGTTCTTCATCCGCAGATTTTCTGTTTCAATAATACTTACATAATTTATTAATCGCTGTGGGTCTTGCAGTGTTTTAGGGTCTTTTAGTACCTCTGCAGAAAGCGCAATGGTTGATATAGGTGTCTTGAATTCGTGCGTCATGTTATTGATAAAATCTCTTTGCACTTCTGATAATCTTTTCTGTTTGAGGATGACTATCAACATATAAGCAAAAAAACTAATAACAAGAAATAGCACAATGGTAGAAAACGACCAGATATCAGTACTGTAAATCAGCTGCGCATTTTTAGAAGGAAAGTAAACGGTAAAGTAATAGTCTTGCTGCGGAGGAATGGGAAGCTTGGAAGGAGTAGATTTATCCGGAGCGCCTGTCATTGAAATGTAGCTTCCATAAATTAGTTTTTCATGAGAGCAATCATAGATGCCATATTCAAAATCAACAAGAATATTTCTTTTTTCGAATTCTGTTTTTAGAAGAAACTCAAGAAGATTGGCGTCTATTTCGGAGTTGACCATCACCTGGAAATAATTGGTTGTAATTTGCTTTGTAGGATTATTGCTTGGTGAAGGCGTGTTGTTGATACTGAATATTTGTTGTGCCACATTGAACAAAGCCAGGTTAACATCGCGATTAAACTGAGCTTCTTTCAGGTTAAATGCCTGTTTAACCCAATAAATCTGTGTGATGCTTATGCCCAATATGCTTAGGGTGGCCAATACAATGAGCAAGCGAAGTTTTTTCCTGTTCACCATGTAAAAGTAATCAGAATGGCGTACGTGCAGACTATATTAACAAGTCATTAACAAGATTTATAATCTTGTTAACAAGCCCAGATATTTAAATAACTCAACTTTGAAGCTGTAATCAAAAACAAAATACTATGAGCAAAAGAACACTTATCATTTTAGGAATATTGATGGCAAGCGCATCAGTAATTTCTATGGGCTTTAATGTAAAGCAATTTTCAGAAGCAATTAGCACAATTGAATCTGCTATTTTTGACTGGGAGGAGACAACACATAATTTCAGCCAGATTAAATCAGGCACTTCAGTTGAGCACAAGTTTATTTTTAAGAACACCGGCAATGCACCATTAATCATTTCAGCGGTGAAGGCTTCATGTGGATGCACCGTGGCTGATTACAGCAAAGACCCTGTTATGCCCGGAGCTGAAGGTTTTGTGAAAGCTGTTTACACGGCATCTACCCCGGGAATTTTTACCAAGACCGTAACGGTTACGGCTAACACAGATGATGAGCAGATTGTGTTGAGTATCAAAGGAGAGGTGATTGAATAAAATTTGAAAGGGCCTGTTCATACAGAAAATATTGACAGGCCCTTTATCAGTAAATTGGTTTTACTTATCCCTGTTCATCAGGGCCTCAGTAAAGGCAAGCATCTCCATTTTTTTCTCATCAGCTACATGCAATGAATTAAGCGCTTTAAACCCTTTATTGAAATGGTGGTTGATTTTGGCCTCAACAAATTTTCTTACACCTGCATTATCATAAATCTGTGTAATAGCTTTTACTTTTTCTTTTTTACTGAAAGATTTTTTCCTCAGCCAGCTTTCTAATTCTTTTTTATCCTTGCCTTTGGCCTCCTGCAAAGCTTTAATAAGCAGGTAAGTTTTCTTGTTGGCGATAATATCTCCACCTACTTGCTTGCCAAACTTGGCTTTATCAGCATATACATCTAGCAGGTCGTCTTTTAATTGAAAAGCGATACCAATAAACTGTCCGAAATCTCTCAATGCTTTACAATCTTCTTTTGGGGCTTTGGCCAGAATTGCGCCCAGTTCCATGCTAAAGCCCAGCAAAACAGCCGTCTTTAACCTTATCATTTCAATGTATTGGGCTTCGCTTACTTTCTTTTCTTTTTCGAAGTCCATATCCCATTGCTGTCCTTCGCAAACTTCTGCTGCGCATTGGTTAAAAGCTATCAGCACTTGCCTAAGTGTTTCGGCATCGAGCCCCGAAAAAATTTCATATGCCTTTACCAGCATCACATCGCCAGAAAGAATGGCGGTGTTGGTATTCCATTTTTCATGCACGGTTTTTTTGCCTCTGCGCAGTGGGGCATTGTCCATGATATCGTCATGCATGAGGGTGAAGTTGTGAAATACCTCTATGGCTACCGCATAAGGAATAATTTTTTCAACTTTTTCTTTGTAGAGATTATAAGCAAGCAAACACATGAGTGGCCTGATGCGCTTGCCCCCAATGCCCATGAGGTAATCGATGGGTTGGTAAAGTGTTTTAGGTTTTTTATTGCTGCGCTGCTTGCGTATTTCTTTCTCAATCAGCTTAAGGTAGTGCTTGTTGTTTTCGAGCATGTGTTAATAAGCATTGGCGAAGACCAGGTCAATCAGTCTTCTGTCTATATCTGTTTTCTTTACTTTCACTTGTACTTTATCGCCCAGGGTAAAAGTTTTCTTTCTTCTACGACCAATTACCCGGTAATTTTTTTCGTCAAATATATAGTGGTCATCTTTTAAATCAACCAGCCTTACCATGCCCTCGCATTTGGTTTCTATGATTTCTACAAATATGCCGAAGTCGGTTACACCAGATATAATGCCATCGTACACTTTTTGTTCAGCATAAGTCATAAATTCTACCTGCTTGTACTTAATAGATGCTCTCTCGGCATCGGCTGCACGTTTCTCTCTTTCAGATGAATGCACACACTTGCTTTCATAATCTGATTTATTGGCCGATTTTCCTTTATCAAGATAATGCTGAAGCAGCCGGTGCACCATCATATCAGGATACCTGCGGATGGGCGAAGTAAAATGGCTGTAATGTTTAAAAGCTAAACCAAAGTG
>DAOLDI010000038.1:0-10317 GCA_035327445.1 Cyclobacteriaceae bacterium
ATGGGTATGGTATTCGTACTTACCCGAATATGAGAAATTTCAGCGGTACATTTTTTGGTCAAATTGATTGGAAAATAAATTCGCGACTGAGTCTGCTACCCGGAATTCGCTTGAACTATGATGATAAGTTTGTTGACTTCAGAAGAGAAACTTATGGAGGTCTGGAAACCAATGACCCAGCCTTGATTGCTATTAAAAACAGTGTTTATAATAATCAGGAATTTCAGGCAGGTACAGATGACTTTAATGTTTCAGGGCAGATTTCTTTGAGCTATCGATTCAGCGATAACTTCAGAAGTTTTGCTACGTATGCTTTAAGCTTTAAACCCATAGGTCTTAATCTTGGAGGCTTACCCCGAGACCAGGGAGAGATTCTGATAAATCTGGCCGTAATCAATCCAGAAAGAGTTCATCATTATGAAGCAGGTATTAAAACACAGCCCATCAAAAATGGAATACTGAACTTTACATTATTCAATACGGCTATATATGACTATCAAACCCTTGTGCAAACCCCGGACTTAGCAGTGAATAGGGGATACCTTTCTAATGCCGAGCAAGTGCGTGTTTATGGCGCTGAAATAGATGCGAATTACAATTTCAAAAAGTATTTTACTTTTTACGGTGCATTGAGTTATACCAATGGAAAGTATGTTTCATTTACCAATGCACCACCGCCTTTAGAAGAAACTGGTGGACCTAGTTTTAAAGATATATCAGGTGGAGACCTTCCCGGAATTTCCCGCTGGGCATTTACTATAGGCACTGATTTTACAAGGCCTGGTTCAATGATTGGACAAACCGGTGAATTCTTTTTAGGTTTGGATAATTTCTATCGTTCTTCATTTTCATCAAGCCCTTCACCATCTGCTTATCTTAATATTGATGGTTATTCTATATTGAATGCACGAATCGGATTTCGCTCAGTCAAAGGTATTTCTCTATTTATATGGAGCAGAAATTTGTTTGACACAAATTATTTTGAGCAACTTCTACCTGGCGGAGGCAATATTGGTCATTATGCAGGTGTATTAGGAGACCCACGAAGCATAGGAATTACATTGAGGAGTAATTTATGATATCACTCAATTGGATTTTCTATAATTAATGATGATAGTTTTTACGAAAAGCTTGGAAATTGTTCCCATGATTTTTTATCATTAAATTCTTTACAAATCTTCAAATTAATTCAAGTAAAAAATCATGAGCATTAAATTATTGATTTGTTGTCTGTTGTTTGTTTTAATCAATACATTTTCATTGTTGGCTCAGGAGTCAAACCTAAACGATAAGGGAGCAAAATATGATCTTAGCTTAGAAGGCATGTTTGGCTTTTCAGTTGGTAATGATTTTTATGCAATCAATGTAGGTGGCCCCAGCCTTTTTCTTGTATTAAACCAAAACTGGAAAATAGGTGTGGGAGCCTTACCATCAATTTATGTTCTGAATGGAAAAACAGGAGCAAGGTTAGGAGTTTCTCCAAGGGTTGATTACAAGAACCTGGTATTTACAGCTCCGTTTTTTCACAGAGATACTACAGGAGAATGGATTTGGTCAATAGGTGGGGGATATAAATTCCACAAGAAGAATTAACATCATGGGTAGCAGGCCGACATTTAGGGAAGCTCTAACATTTTGGATAAAGCTGGGCTTTATCAGCTTTGGCGGACCAGCCGGACAAATTGCTATCATGCACGAATATCTGGTAGACAAAAAGAAATGGATCAGTAACAGCAAATTTCTGCATGCACTAAATTATTGTATGATATTGCCCGGTCCTGAAGCACAGCAGTTGGCAACATATATCGGGTGGTTACTACATGGCAGATTGGGCGGACTTGTCGCAGGAATTTTTTTTATTCTTCCGTCAATGTTTATTCTGCTGGCATTAAGTGTTGTTTATGTTTCTTTTGGTAACCAGCCCTGGGTTTACGCCATGTTTAGCGGTTTAAAACCTGCTGTCATAGTCATCATTATACTCGCATTAATTAAAATTGGCAAGAAATCTCTGCTTAGCCCCTTTCATTATGTAGTTGCTATATCTGCCTTTGTATGCATATTCTTTTTTAACATCCCTTTTCCTTTAATTATTCTTGGCGCAATTCTACTTGCCGCATTACTCAGACAATTTTTACCTTTTATATTTTCTTCAGGCAAAGCACTAACTGACTTAAAAGACACTGAAGAACACGAGTACATCATTAATTCAAACACTATAATAAATAACACAGGTTTTATTCCTAAGAGATTTTTTAGCCAGCTTACGGTTACATTTCTGCTATGGATGATTCCGATAGCGATTTTTTATTTTTCAACGGCTGATTTTGATTTTTGGCGAAAGCTCTCTGTCTTTTTTACGCAAGCAGCCTTTGTAACTTTTGGTGGCGCTTATGCTGTTTTGCCCTATGTAGCCCAGGTAAGTGTTGAAAAATTTAATTGGCTTACCAATTTACAAATGATTGACGGATTGGCATTGGGTGAGACAACTCCCGGTCCTTTAATTATGGTACTTGCTTTTGTTGGATTTATGGCAGGCTATAATCACTTTGGTGGTTCCATTTTCATGGGGACAGTTGGTTTGGTTTCAACAACATTCTACACGTTTCTCCCTTGCTTTCTTTTTATTTTTGCCGGAGCACCCATCATTGAAAGAACACAGGAGAATAAAAAAATACGGGAAATTCTTACCCTCGTAACTGCAGCAGTTGTAGGAGTAGTGCTTAATCTAACGATTTATCTTACTAAGGCTGTGATTTTTTCTGGGAGTTTCTCAATAACAAGAATAGACTATACTACACTTTGCTGGACCCTGGTGTCTTTTCTTGCTATGTATAGATTTAAGATTAGTATGATAGCATGGATTGGTGTTAGTGCTATCTTCGGGCTTTTACTTCATTTAATTGTATAGTAAGTAAGGCTTAATGTATTTGCCTGTTTATCTTCTCAGATTTCTAAATACAAAATATCCTACTTCCAGACTAAACGCGCTGTTCATTCCTGTATCATCTGGCATAAGTTTGAAGTATCCGCTAAATGCGCGCATTCTTATGTAGAAGTCTTTTACTTCTGCGCTTAAGCCAAAAGTAAAACCAAAATCAAATCGGTTGAATTGTGATGGTATATATGTATAGAAAGTTTCTCCTGGAAGAGGTACACCATAATTTCCCTGTCTGTTACTACCTGTTCTGATTGAAGTTTGCGCACCAAAAAACAACCTGAAATCATAGAGTCGCATGGCAGGAAGTTCATAAGAAAGAAACAAAGGCATATCTATATTATGGGTGATAAACTTTATATCGTGCCTGCTATGTTCAAAGCCGCGTCTTGCATATTTAACGCCAAAATGTAAAAAGGCTCGTTCAAAAACAGGTACGAAATCTTCAACTCCCAGCGTCCAACCTCCAATATGGCTCAACTCTCTGTAATTAGCTGTGTAATGCAGGCCAGATCTGCTTACTCCCGCAATAATTGACATATCATCAAATATATAGGGCAGGTTATGCCAATCAATCGTAATTTTTTTTCTTGATTTTTCAGTTGAAACCGAGCCTTTTATTGTATCGGGTACAATTATGCTCAGGGTATCAAGCAGATTAATTGCAGAATCTAATTTTGCATTTTCATCAGTTTCCTGAGCAAATAGATTGAATTGAAGTATTACTAAAGCAAAAACTATTGCAGATCTATTCAGCATAATTGTGCTTAAAAGTTTTTAATGTTATTTTAATGTAAGCAGATTACGTAATCATTAAATTAATTACTGCGACAAAAGTAGATTGAATTTTTATATTTGCATGACAAATTTATAAAAGCTTACAGCAAGTAATGGCAAAGGGTTTTCATAAAATGAAAAGTTTTTTTTTACTAACGGTCGTTTTACTGCATATACCTTCCTTCGCGCAGCAATTAAGAACATATAACGGACAATACACACTTAATGCCAAGACAACCGGCACGGCCAATTATGGCTACTATGCATTTCCGAATGACTCGATTCAATTTCACGGCAGATTTGCTTTTACTTCTGATGTACTTCAGTTTGAGAACAATAAAGTAAGACAAGTAAATACATCTGGTACTTACCGCAGAGGTCTAAAAAATGGTGATTGGGTGTATGAGCGAAATGATTTCAATGTTCAATTTAAGCGCATAAGCGGAGTAAATATTGAATCTGTTTTAGATGGAACGATTAACAGATTAAATGCAAGGTATAACAATGGCTTAGCCGAAGGACGTTGGTCGCTCATAACACAGCAAGTGCGCGAAAGCAGGCGAAGGACTAATTATGCCAGTTCAGAAGCAAATTTCAGGGCAGGTAAAGCATCTGGAAGATTCATATTCAATGATCCGGGCAGGGTGTTCCCATTATCCATTGAAGGCCAGTTTGATAACGAAGGTAATTTTAATGGTTTATGGAAATTATCTTTTGAGTTAGATGGAATCAGGTATGATGAAGAACGCGAATATGAACAAGGCTTTTTGATCCGCCTTACACAAACAAATTCAATAACCGGAGAAATATACTTTAATGAAGAATATATAGATGTAAGATCAAAACTTGAATTCTTAAAAAATACAGATAATGGTGCCAACTATAAAATGGGCGAAAGACGGTTTGGTCTGTATTTTAATGATGGTTATCGTTTAGAAGATATCAGAATTGTTGCCCAAGAGTTTGGAAATGAAATTTTAAAGGAAGCATTTGATTATTATACTGATTCATCAGGTGTATTATTCACATTGCCAGGTTTTGAGAAACCCATCATTGGTACAACAAGAAGATTTCAATATGTGTATCCTGAAAATGAGCCTGAATTAATTGAAGTGCTCAGACCAATGGTGCAAAAGATGGCAGATCATTATGACAGCCTGCTTAATACTTCTGTATTGCGAATTAACCGGCAAAAAAGTGATACGCTTGCTTACTATTATGAACTACTTGAGCTAGGACTTTCTAAAACAAAACTGATTATGGAAGTGCTGGATGAGGTGGAATCAGGCAGATTCGATTACCAGTACAGAGATAATTTTTATCCTGAAGGTGTTGCCGGCCTAACAGGTAAAGACACAATTAAATATAAAGTTTTTGATAAAGAAGTGACCGGAGTAGTAAGTTTCAATGATGCTGTTGACAAGCCGGATAGTTTAATATTCAATATATACCGCTACGCCATCAGCATGGAGGCATACATTGAAGATTATGATGAGCGTGTAAAGAAAACTATTCAGAGTTTGCAGCGCGAAGAACGCGTTGCGCAATTAGATGAGAAAATTGTAAACCTGCTCGATACTTTTCTGTTAACCTATACTGGCAACCCTAAAATAAGTTTAACAGCTGCAGATAATGAAATAGTTAAACTTAAACCTTTAAATGATTTGCAACTTGCTGTTTTTAAACGCTACACACGCGAAGTTTTGAATCGGAACATGCAAGAGTACATTGAGATTGAGGATTTCGACCGAAAGATTTTGCAGGGAAATAAAATTGCAGATTTGGTGAAGACTTTAACAGATAATTACCAGACGCTTTACAGAATACCCCAATTGGCAGAAGAGTTAGATGAGGTATACACCAGGTATACGCCAAACCCCTTCTTTGAGCGCGATGTAGTAACCCGCATAAAACAAGGAATTTACAGCAGAGGAGTAGAATTATTACTACCCCAATTAATTGAAGATTTGAAAAAGACATCAACCCGTGAAGAGTTTTTAGAACAAATCGAATTGATATTTAAACTGGATGATAAGCTACGGGAATTAGCTCAAAGTGATGATCAGGAGACCAATCGATTAAACTCCAGAATAAGAAGAGAAAATCAACCGGAGCGTATAAAAAGATTATTGGGCCTATCTTAATTGTTTGATTTATTCATGACAAGACATATCAAATTATTTATCCTGATTTTTTTTCTCCTAATCAATGGCATAATTGTTCATGCCCAGGAGACAGATAGGCGTACACTTAACAACCGTGTGGTATATACAAAGTATACCATTTATGATTTTGTGAAAGAGGGTAGTAAATGGGCCTGGGATTTAGATGTGGTTTACCGCAGGCAATCTCTTTTGGCAGATGGTAATTTTGGGAATACATGGAAAGAACCCTTGCGATTCAGCATTAGACCCTGGATTGCCTATCAGCCTACAAAATACACCCGGGTTTCGTTTAACCCGATAGGAATTTTCAATTCTGCTCCTCGATATCCATTAGAAGGTGATCTGGATAGACCATTTGAGCGTGAATTAAGAACAACACTTCAGATTAACCATTCAAGCTATTTTAAGAGATTTAATTTTACGCATCGTTTGCGCTTTGAATCAAGATGGCGCGGAATAGATGATCCTGATGGTCCGGTACACAATTGGAGAATCAGGTACAGGATCAGAACAAGAATTCCACTGAACACAGACTATTTCTATACTAACAAAACCATTTACATCAGTCAGTACTCAGAAATGCATGTTGAATTTGGCAGGAATTATGGACTCAATAACCTTTCTCAAAATCGTAATTACATTGGTATTGGTTACAGATTCTGGGACTGGGCCAGGGTAGAGGCGGGTTATCTGCATCAATACAATGTGAGAGCCAACATGAGAGATATTGATTTATCGCAAGGTCCCATGTTTTATCTGTTTATTGATTACTTGAGCAAACTGCGCTTGAGCAATTAATCAATGTGAATCAAAAAATAATTCTTCTTTCCCTTTTGTGCCAACAAATATTTCTGTTGTAACAAGGCATAAAGAGGTTTGGCATTAGCATCACTTACTTTTTCTTTATTGATGCTTACCCCACCGGCCTGAATCATTTTTCTGGCTTCGCCTTTTGAGGCAAATATCTTTCCTTCGGTAAGCGTAGAAAGTAAATCTGTAATGTTTGCGCAAGCTTCATAATCAGCCTTGCTGATGTTAACCTGCGGCACGCCTTCAAAAACCGATAACAAAGTTTCTGTATCCAAAGATTGTAAATCTTCAGTAGTTGATTGTCCGAACAGGATATTGGAAGCCTTAACTGCAGTTTGATAATCGGCTTCACTGTGCACCGTTATGGTGATGTCCTTTGCTAATGCCTGCTGTAGTTTACGCTGATGCGGGGCTTGCTGATGTTCGGTTACCAATGCTTCAATGGATGATCGATCCATCAACGTAAATATTTTGATGAAGCGTTCAGCGTCTTCATCGCTCACATTTAGCCAGTACTGGTAAAATTTATAGGCTGATGTTTTCTTCGGATCTAGCCAGACATTTCCACCTTCTGTTTTTCCGAATTTGCTTCCATCTGATTTGGTTATCAAAGGAGTAGTAAGTGCAAATGCTTCTCCGCCAGCCTTCCGCCTGATCAGTTCAGTACCGGTAACTATATTTCCCCATTGGTCAGAACCACCCATTTGCAGCTTACAATTTTTATTTTGATTTAGCCAGTAGAAATCATAGCCCTGCACCAACTGGTATGAGAATTCTGTAAATGATAAACCTGTTTCGAGTCTGGTCTTTACAGAATCTTTGCTCATCATGTAATTCACGGTAATGTGTTTACCCACATCACGAATAAAATCGAGGAAGCGATATTCTTTCAGCCATTCATAATTATTCACCATTTCTGCGGCATTGCTACCTGCATTAAAATCCAAGAACTTTTCTAATTGCTTTCTTACACAGCTTACATTGTGTTGCAAAACTTCTTCTGACAAAAGATTTCTTTCTGATGATTTTCCTGATGGGTCGCCTACCATTCCTGTAGCACCGCCAACCAATGCAATAGGTTTGTGCCCGCAGTTTTGAAAATGCACCAATGTCATGATTTGCATGAGGTGACCAATGTGCAGAGAGTCTGCCGTAGGGTCAAAGCCAATATAACCTGCCGTAATTTCTTTGTTCAGTTGCTCTTCCGTTCCAGGCATGATGTCGTGCAGCATGCCGCGCCATTTCAATTCTTCGATAAAGTTCTTTTGCATCTCTTTTGAAAAATCAGGCAAATATATAAAGTCAATTTTAATCTCTTCCTACTACTTCACAACCACAACCCACATAATGTACACCGCTGCTGCCTTCGTGCCAGCCAAACTGTGCATTGTATTTATTTTGTTCCCAGAAGAAGGGCAGGCGCTTACGTTCGCGATTACCTGTTTCGTTCATGCTTGCGGCATCATATAACCTTCCATTAACCATTGTAAAGATTACGCTATTGGAGTTTTCAATATTTTCTAAAGGATTCTTTTCCAGTACGACCAAATCGGCCAGCTTACCTACTTTTAAAGAACCAATTTGTTCCTGCATGCCCAGATATTCAGCACCATTCAGTGTTGCGGCTCTTAAGGCTTCCAGGTTAGTCATGCCGCCTTGCGCAAACATCCACATCTCCCAATGTGCACCTAAACCTTGTAATTGTCCGTGTGCACCCAGGTTTATTTTTACGCCAGCATCAGTTAAGGCTTTGCAATCTTTTGATACCAATATATGTCCGTTATCATACTCGGCATCTGGCACCATGGTGCGGTGGCGAGAGCGTGAATCAATGATGGCGCGTGGGGTGTAGGTAAGGAGTCTTTCATTCTCCCATACATTGCTCTTCTGGTAGTAATAATATTCACCGTTTAAGCCGCCATAGTTTACAATTAGTGTTGGTGTGTATCCGGTTTTGCTGTTACTCCACATGGTGATAACATCTTTATAAACTGGTGAAACCGGAATGTTGTGCTCCACACCGGTATGGCCATCCATAATCATGGTCATGTTATGATAGAAAGTGGAACCACCTTCAGGTACAACCAAAATATTCTCTTCACGTGCAGCTTGGATAACCTGTTGCCTTTGCTCGCGCCTGGGTTGGTTGTAGCTCTTCACCGAAAACGCACCGTAGGCTTTGGTTCTTCTTATTGCGCTGCGCGCATCGTCAAGATTATTTATTACAGCCTTAAAATCTCCATCTGCGCCATATAAAATTATTCCGGTCGAAAATAATCTCGGACCCACCATGTTTCCGGTTTTAATCATTTCAGCCTGAGAAAAAATCATTTCAGAGTTTGAGGATGGATCGTGTGCGGTGGTAACACCATAGGCCAGGTTAGCAAAGTATTCCCATTGTTGCTGCGGACTCAATCCATACCTGAAATTACCGAGATGTGCATGCGCATCTACAATACCCGGAATGATGGTCTTGCCTTTCATCTCATACACTTTGGCATCGCGTGGTATGCTGATGTTGCTGCCAATGGCTTCAATGGTGTTGCCATTGATGATGATGGTGCCTTGCTCAATTACTTCATTGCCTTCCATGGTAATGATGCGGGCATCTTTGAAAGCAATTCTTCCGCTGGGTACATCAGTTTTTGCTTTCAATCCGATTTTAATACCGCTGCTATCCGGTTTGGGTAATTGCTCAGGCGCGCCATCCAGAAAACTGAAACGCGTTTTCAATTCATTGCTGAAATACTCATTGCCTAAAGTCCAGTATAACTTCTGACTATCGGGCGACCAATGCAGATTCAATCCGGCATCTTTAGCCGCTTGCGCAACCGGAATGTGCTTGGAGTTTGCATCTAAATCAAGTGTTTGCCCCAATTGTGGCATGGTAGCGATATACACTTTATGCAGGTGAATAAAGCCAATCCATTTTTCATCAGGACTCGGCACCAAGCGATTAGCATACCTGGAACTGGCGATGGTTTGTTTTTCAGATTTGTCAATCGAGATTTTCTTTAAAGTCTTGGTAACATTTCCGAAATAATAGCCACCGGTTTGATAGTACACATACTTACCATCTTTGCTGAAGCTGGGATACTGACCTTTTTCAGTCAATAATTTAGCATTTGTACCATTGGCATTCATCAGGTAAATACCTGCATAATTGATGTGCGTAAATCCCTGATGATAATTTCCTGATTCCTTTTCATATACAATGCTGTTGCCATCAGGAGAGAATACAGGAGTTCTGTAGATTCCTTTCTCAGTAGTTATCTTAACTGGCTTTGCATTTTTAGTTACCAGATTCAATTTATGAATGGCACCCATTTGTTCATCGTTCCAGCTTACAAAAACAATTTCATTGCCGTTAGGAGAGAAGCTGGGTTCAAATTCAAAATCGGTGCCGGTAGTTAAACGCTGCGGTGTGCCGTTGGGTAAATCTTTTTTCCAGAGAAAGCCCAGCGCACTGAACACCAGCATTTTTCCATTAGGCGAAGTAACCGCATGACGAATTACTTTCACATCAACTTCAGCATCAAAGGCAGTTTGTTTGAAGCGAAGGGCTTCAGCAATCTTGATGTTGTTATTTACTTTGAAAGGTATTTCAGTTACCTGTAAAGAGTTGATATC
>DAOLDI010000039.1:0-10160 GCA_035327445.1 Cyclobacteriaceae bacterium
AAAAGATATTTGAATCGCTCCCAATCTCTTGCCTCACCTGCTTCTCCTGAAATGGATTCATACAATGCTTTGATGATGGCATCTATACTTTGTACATCTTGTTGGTACTTTTGTGCGCACAGGGTAGTACTGCTGAGTAGTATTACCATGCTGAAGAAAAGGGATCGTATCATATCAGAATTATTTGATATAAAGATAGCCTTGTTTTGTGATGAAACGGGGCTTTCATCTAATTTTACATCATCGGTTTTACATGAGTCAAAACACACCCAAATATTCTGTCATTATCCCGGTGTATAACCGTGCCCAGGAATTAAGCGAATTGCTGGGTAGCCTCGCAACACAAACTTTCAAAAAATTTGAGGTGATTGTGGTTGATGATGGCTCCAGCGTAAGAGCTGATGTTGTGGTAGATAAATTCCGCGAGCAATTGGACATCAGTTATTATTACAAACCCAATACGGGGCAGGGTAAAAGCCGCAACTACGGTTTTGAAAAAGCGAAAGGAGATTACCTGGTGATTTTTGATTCTGACTGCGAAATTCCGCCACATTATTTTGATGCAGTTGAGCAAGCACTTCATGAAAATAAGCTTGATGTTTGGGGAGGCCCGGATATGGCGGCACAGCATTATACATTATTGCAAAAGTCCATTAGTTATTGCATGACTTCTGTGTTAACCACAGGCGGAATACGTGGCGGTAAGCAAGCAGCAAATAATTTTCAACCCCGCAGTTTTAACATGGGCATGCGAAAAGAAGCTTTTCAAAAGAGCGGAGGTTTTCATCTCAACAGACTTTCTGAAGATATTGAACTGAGCATCAGGCTAAAGAAAATGGGATACAAGATCGGCTTAATTGAAGATGCTTTTGTTTACCATAAAAGAAGAACTTCTTTGCTTGCTTATTTTCAACAAGTGTATAGGTTTGGCAAGGGCAGGGCTTCTCTCATTCATATGCATCGCGATGCCATTAGGCCTGCCCATCTTTTTCCCACATTTTTTGTGTTCACTTTTTTTCTTTCTTTTTTGCTTGCATCACCATTAGCTGAGCTTATTCGGGCCACTTATCTTTTGTATTTCTTTATCATTTTGTTCGATGCATCCATTAAAAATGCCAGCATTGGCGTTGGTGTGTTAAGTGTTGTGAGCGCTTTGATACAGCACACCGGCTACGGTATTGGATTTATAATCGGTTTATTCAGCTCACCCGAAAAAACATAAGTATGACGGAGTTCAAACAACGCAAATTGAAATTCAGGGCATGGGATAAAAATGAGCGTTTGCTTATCCGGCTCAATAACCTAACATGTCATAAAGCAGAGCTCTCTAAGCCAGAACATATCTTTTTACAGTTCACCGGCCTGCACGACAAGCATGGTGAAGAAGTTTATGAAATGGATATTTTATTATTTGATTCTGAAAAGAGATTGGTGTTCTGGAATGAGCAAAGCCATGGCTGGAGTATTGCTTATGCTATGGATATGACAGCATCAGAACCATTAAAAGCAGATACACTAAAAAAAGGGATAAGACTGTGCAGTTATTTTGAGCAGGCCACTGCCAGCTGATCAGGCATTCTTTTCCTTCAGCTTCTCGTCAATATAATTAACAGCTGAGCCTACAGTGCTGAGTTTTTCAGCATCCTGATCAGGAATTTTGATATCAAAAGTTTGTTCAAACTCCATTACAATTTCAGCATAGTCGAGCGAGTCAATTCCTAAATCTCTCACAAGGTTGGCATCAGCCGTAATTTCAGATTCAACAATACCCAGTTTATTGGTTAGAATTTCTTTAACCCCCTCGAACGTACTTTTCATGTGAACTTTATTATTTGACAAAACTATCTAATCTACGCTAAAACTAAAATCTGAGTTGAAATTCGGTGCCCTTACCAATTTCAGATTTTACGCTGATACTGCCCTTGTGTTGTCTCATAATTTGTCTTGAAAGACTTAAACCTATACCCGAGCCTGTTTTTTTTGTGGTAAAAAATGGAATAAATATCCGCTCAAGTACTTCAGGCTCTATGCCTTGCCCGTTATCTTTTACGCTTATACTGATGCGCTCTTTCTCATTATAATTTGCCTGTAAAATGATTTTTTTATCGGCTTCTTCTTCAAATGACTGAATCGCATTTTTAACCAGGTTTACCAACACCTGCTCAATCATGGCGCGGTCAGCAGTTAAATTGATGTCTTCAGGCTCAATTTTGATATCCAGTTTGATATGGGCATCTGCCAGTTCTTTTTTATGTAGGGTGGCAATTTCTTCTAACAGTGGCTTTATGGCAAAATCACTCAAATTTGGTTTAGGTACCTGTGCCAGGTTTCTGAATTCTTTGATGAAAGCAATCAGTCCTTCACTTCTTTTTGAAATAGTTTGCACCGAAAGGTGCATATCACTTAGCTGATCTTCGCTTAACCTTGCGGCTTTCTTCTCCATTTGTTCCTGCAGTTCATCCTGCACTAATCCGGCTAAAGAAGAAATAGGCGTAACTGAATTCATGATTTCATGTGTTAAAACGCGCACCAGGTTTTGCCAGGCTTCCATTTCTTTTTCTTCCAGTTCTGATTGGATGTTTTGCAGCGAAACCAGCTTGATGTCTTCACCTTTTACATTCAACTCAATTACATACATGGCCAATTGTATGATGTCACCGCCCAGGTTGAGTCTCAGTAATTCTCTGCTGCCGGTACGCATATCCTGTAACAAAGCAGGCAAGCGCTGATCCACTTCTGTTAATTCTTGAATATTCTTTATATTATTTACCCGCAATAATTTTTTAGCTGCATTATTACATAACTGTATAGAGCCATCTTTTTTAAATGTAATAAGTCCGATGCCCACATATTGCACAATATTTTTCATGTATTGAAACTCAGCATCTTTTTCCTGCCGCAATTCGCGCAGATTGCTCATGGCTTCATTCAGGCGCTCGTGTAGCTCATGACTGCTCTTATCTTCTTTGGTGCTTTTAAATGAAAAAGAAAAGTCGTCAAACTTTAAGGACTCAAAAAAATTGCTGAGGTCTTCGTTCGAGCGATCCATGTTTTTCATGAGATCTAATGCGAGGAAAGCAAGTGCAACCAGCAATACAAGACTTACATAAAAGGGGTAACTTTTTGCCAGCGACCAGCTAAGGAAAAAACTGCTGATAACGATGGCAGTAATTCGAATGAATATGGGGTTCTTAAAGTTTAAGTCCATATTTTTCCATTCTGCGGTACAGCGAGGCGCGTGTAAGGCCTAACTCATCAGCAGCTTTTGAAATATTTCCGGCATGTAAATCTATAGCTCTTTTGATGGCGGCCTTTTCAACTTCATCCAGGTTTAAAGTGCCTGTTGTTCCGGCACTTGCTGCTGAAATATTTTTGTTGAAAAAGAAATCTGCTTCCTGCAATTCTTCATCGTCAGTCATAATTACTGCACGTTCAATGGCATGTTGCATTTCACGAATATTGCCTGGCCAGGGATAGCGCTTAAGTTTTTCCATGGCTTGTGGCGAAATCGACTTGATGTTTTTTCTGTATCGCTGTGCGTATGTGCTCAGGAAGTGTTCGGCCAGCATGGGTATGTCTTCCAGGCGTTCGCGCAAAGCAGGTATTTGTAATTCTACTGTATTGATTCTGTAAAGCAAATCTTGTCTGAAGGTGCCCTGTTGTACCATGTCATACAAGGGCATATTGGTGGCGCAGATTAAACGGATATCAACCGGTATGGCCTGGTTTGAGCCCACGCGGGTTATCTCTCTGCTTTGCAGTGCGCTAAGTAATTTACTTTGCAAGGCCATGCTCAGGTTACCAATTTCATCCAGAAATAAAGTGCCTTTGTGTGCCAGTTCAAATCTTCCGGGCCTGTCTTCGCGTGCATCTGTAAACGCACCTTTCTTATGACCAAATAATTCGCTCTCAAAAAGTGTTTCGGTAATAGCACCCATATCCACCGAAACAAAGTTATTACCAGCACGATTTGAACGCTGATGAATGGCTCGCGCTACCAGTTCTTTGCCGGTTCCGTTTTCTCCCAATATCAGCACATTTGCATCAGTGGCAGAAACTTTTTCTATGATGTTGAACACATCTTTAATGGCTTTGCTATCGCCAATGATTTCTTTGAATGGCTGACTGATTTGCTCTTCAAGCAAAGCTTTGGCTGTTTTCAGCTTGTCAACTTCGTTATATGATTTTTTGAGCTTTATAGCCGTGTTGATGGTAGCCAGCAGTTTTTCGTTTTGCCAGGGTTTGAGAATAAAATCAGTAGCGCCTTCTTTCAAAGCCCTTACTGCCATTTCAACATCGCCAAAAGCGGTTATTAAAATTACAACCGCATTGGGTTCTTTTTCCAGAATTTGTTCTAACCAGTAAAAACCTTCTTTGCCGCTGGTAATGTCTTTGCTGAAATTCATGTCCAGCAGAATTACATCGTAAGTATCATTGTTAAGTAAAAAGGGAATCTTCTTGGGATTCTTTTCAATTATTACCTGATGATTGTTTTTCTTGAGCAACATTTTGGCTGCCAGTAAAACATCTTCATCGTCATCAATCATTAAAATTTTGCCGCCTTCGTTCACGTGTAAGAGAGTTAAAACTATTAGGGTACTAAAATATTATGCCAGCTTGTTTTTGTCCGGATTAAGCCTGTTTCGGACGAGCTGCTGTACTATAATGTACAAATATGTAGCAAAAGCGAACACTTACAAAAGTAAAAATCACTTATCGGTAAGATCAGATCTGTAAAAGTGAAGTCCTTCCTGATTAACCAATAGCATGGTTTCATCGGTTAGTAAAACGTATTGTGCGGCTTGGGGTAAATCAATGATGGCTGTATCGCCTGTGAATAAATCGTGCAGGTGTAATTGATTGTTTTGTACGAAGTATAAATCCATACCCAGAAAGTTAAAGTAATTAATTCCTTTGATGGGTAGAATTTTCATCCGTTTACCAATGATACTGTTATACATCCATATTCCTGCCTTAGGCGTATTTACAAAGAGCATATTCTGGTACTCTTTAATATGATTTGATTTATTTAACTCTAGGCTGTGTTGCGCATCAAACAAGATTTCAATTTCAACTGATTCTGCGGCCGTATTAATTTTTTTGAGTGTTGATACCTGGCCATCTAATGCCCATAAATTATCTACACCACTAACACTTATCTGGTATGGGGCAATAACCAGGGCTTCATCTAAGCTAGATTTTTTTTGCAGCTTAAGCATTCTGTCGAATTGGCTGTAAGTCTTATTTTTTTGATCGTAAGCAATCAACTTCATGCCGTTCCAGGCTTCAAAAGAAATGAATTGATTTTTACCTTCTTGCTTAAACGATGCTACCAACTCAGCATCTTCACTGTATTTTTGTATGCTGCCATCAGCCAATACGATGTAGAAAAATCCAACGCGATCTATACTTACAAGCTCAACCTCTTTAACCGAAATACTTTGAAAGTGCTGAAAATTTTGCGCTGAGCTAAGCTGAAAAACGAAGAGCAAAATAAGCGCAGTAATGTTAGAACTTACTGCCATCAAAATTTTTGAGTACAACATTTTGGCCATCATATACTGCATAAGTTTTGAAGTTTACCCATTCTCCCAGGTTGATATAACGACTCTGCTCGTTGATTTGTATCTTAAGCGGCAAATGCCTGTGCCCGAAGATATAATAATCGAAGTGATTTTGTTGCTCCATTTCTTTGCAATACACCACCAGGTATTCTTTATCATCACCTTCATATTTCTCTTCTTCTTTGGTATTGCTTATTCTGCTTTTCTTAGACCAGTAATTGGCAATACCTATGCCAGTATTTGGATGAATGCGGGCGAATAACCATTGGCAAATGCGGCTGTTGAAAATCTTTTTTAAGAGTTTATAGGTATTATCACCAGGGCCCAGTCCGTCACCATGGCCCATAAGCATAATTTGATTGCCACATTTTATGATCTGCGGCTCACGATAAATTTCAATACCAAGTTCTTCTTTAAAATATCCGAACATCCACATGTCATGATTGCCGGTAAAGAAGCTGATGTTGATGCCTGCATCACGCAGTTCAGCCAGTTTGCCTTGCAGCCTGATAAATCCCTTGGGAATGGCGCGTTTGTATTCGAACCAAAAATCAAAAATGTCGCCCAAAAGGTAAATGTGGTAGGCTTCATCTTTAATGCGATCAAGCCAGGTAACAATGTCTCTCTCGCGTTTCAGACTGCTTTCGCGGTTGGGTACGCCCAAATGGAAATCAGATGCAAAAAAAATTTTCTTTCCTTCCGGCAAGGCAGATATATTCAATACGGTTTTGTATGTTTTTATTTTTGAGGGCATACCTTAAGCGAAGTAAATAAAAAACGGGCAATTAATGTTGCCCGTTCACAATTAGAGGTGTTTTAAATTATTTTTTGTCTGTTTCCTGACTTTCTGTTTCTGTTTTTGTTTCAGCAAGAGGTTCTTCTGAAGTACTTGCTGCAGCAGTTGTTTCTTCTGGCGTATTTGCAGCAGCAGCTGGTTCTTCTGAAGTCTTTTCTTCAGCCTCTTTACCATTAGTGAACTGCTGGTAAGTAGTTGGCTTTTCAAAGGGACGCTTGCCAATTAATCGCTCCAGGTCTGACTGGAATAAAATTTCTTTGGCTAATAATTCTTTTGCAAGAATTTCCAGTTCTTCCCTGTGTTTAAGTAATAATGACTTAGTTCTTTCATAAGCCATATCAATAATGCGCTTAACTTCTTTATCAATTTTCTCGGCTGTTGCATCTGAATAAGGCTTTTGGAAATTATATTCAGATTGCTTTGAATCGTAGAAAGAAATATTTCCGATTTCACTGTTCATGCCGTAAACAGTTACCATGCTGTAAGCCATTTTGGTAATGCGCTCCAAATCGCTAAGCGCACCTGTTGAAATTTTTCCGAAGGTGATTTCTTCTGCGGCACGGCCGCCAAAAGCCATACACATTTCATCTATCAATTGTTCTGTTTGATAAAGGAACTGTTCTTTAGGCAAATACTGCGCATAACCCAATGCAGCAACACCTCGCGGCACAATACTTACTTTCACGAGGGGATCAGCATGCTCCAGGTACCAACCGGCAACGGCATGTCCGGCCTCATGATAGGCAACAATTTTTTTCTCTTCAGGAGAAATGATTTTTGTTTTCTTTTCAAGGCCACCAATCACTCGGTCAATGGCGTCCTGAAAATCTTGCATGTCAACTGCTTTCTTATCTCTTCTGGCTGCAATCAGTGCAGCTTCATTGCATACGTTGGCAATTTCAGCACCGGCAAAACCCGGAGTTTGTGCAGATAATTTCTTGGCATCTACATCAGCATGAAGCTTCAAGGGTTTTAAGTGCACTTTGAAAATGGCTTCGCGACCAACAATGTCTGGTTTGTCTATACTGATTTGTCTGTCGAAACGACCCGGACGCAAGAGGGCAGAGTCAAGTACATCTGGTCTGTTGGTTGCAGCTAAAATAATTACACCAGAGTCTGTAGAGAATCCATCCATCTCTACCAATAATGAGTTGAGCGTGTTTTCTCTTTCATCATTCGAACCGGGTAATTGTCCGCGGCCACGTGAACGACCAATGGCATCAATCTCATCTATAAAAACAATACATGGTGCTTTTTCTTTGGCTTGTTTAAATAAGTCGCGCACACGTGCAGCACCTACGCCTACAAACATCTCTACAAAGTCTGAACCTGATAAAGAGAAGAAGGGCACTGCTGCTTCACCGGCAACTGCTTTAGCTAAAAGTGTTTTACCTGTACCCGGAGGGCCAACAAGTAATGCGCCTTTTGGAATTTTACCACCCAGCTTGGTAAACTTGCCGGGGTTTTTTAAGAACTCAACAATTTCTTTGATTTCTTCTTTGGCTTCTTCCAGTCCGGCTACATCAGCAAAAGTAATTTTCACTTTATTCTCTGCATCAAACAAAGCAGCTTTTGATTTGCCGATGTTGAAGATCTGTCCGCCTGGTCCACCGCCACCTGTCATTCTGCGCATGAGCATCCAGAAGCCAAACAGCAGTAAGAACAAAAATCCGTAAGAGAAGAAGTGAGTTGTCCAATCGCTTCGCTCATCAACTTCATACTCTACTCTTCTTGCAGCATCAATTGTTTTATTGATAGTGTTAAACTGATCTACAAAGCTATCGCCCGAAACAATGGGTAGCTTGTAATGCGGACCAAGATTTTTGCCCCACTGATTTGATCTTTCTAACTCGGCCCTGTATTTAGAATTTTCAAGTGCTTCTGGTCTTAGGGTAACTTCAACATAATTCTGGTTGCGCACTAAGACTACACGCTGCACATCATTTGCCTCCAGCATTTGCTGAAACCTGAACATGGTTATAGTAGTTAATGAACCTTGCCTGCTGAATATGCTGATGGCCATTACCACGGCAATGAGCGAAAGAATCACCCACATCTGGTAATTGGGTTTTGGTGCTTTTCCCGGTATTAATTTCTTATTCTTCTTATCCTGATTTTCCATGCTTTAACTAATAACTAGTGAATAACGTGAGGCCGCTAAATAAGTTCTTCAGGGTCTATTCCTGAATTTCTTTTATGTCGGCATCGCCCCAAAGTTTTTCCAGGGCATAAAACTCTCTTTTGTCTTTTCTAAAAACGTGTGCTACAACGTCAACATAATCCAACAACATCCATTCTCTGTTGGTTTTACCCTCAATATGCCAGGGATTTTGTGAGAGGTCTTTGTTGACTACTTCATCAATTGAATCTGCAATGGCATCTATCTGCTTATCAGAATTACCTGAACAAATCACAAAAAAATCAGCAATGGCGCTTTTCACTTTTCTCAGATCCATAACCACTATGTTAGTGGCCTTTTTTTCCTGCATGCCTTTCACAATGGCTTCACTCAATTTTTCTGAGTTGGCCTGACTTCTTTTCTTTGGCATTAAGCTATTTTCGTTTTCTACAAAACTATAAAATTACTTTGCATAAAAACCCGGCCAAAACCTTATTCATGGGCAAAAGGCAGCATTATGTGCCAGAATGTCACTCAACTAATGATTTAGCGGCACAACTTTGCCAAAGTAATCAGATGGCAGAGGGCAGCCTGGTGATAACCGAGCATCAAACACGTGGAAAAGGGCAACAAGGTAGTGGATGGGAGTCAGCAGCTGGCCAAAATCTTACTTTTTCCTTGATCCTTTTTCCCAGTCATTTGCAGATAAGTGATCAATATCGGCTCAATAAGGCCATTGCCCTTGGTTTAGTTGAAGCACTTGATCGCTATATATCTCAGGAATTATGCATTAAATGGCCCAATGATATTTGGGTGGGCAGACAAAAAATTGCGGGTATATTGATTGAGAACAGCATCAGAAATACCAGTTTACAACAAAGTATAGTGGGCATAGGGCTGAATGTAAACCAGGAGAATTTCAGTAGTCCAAAAGCTACTTCTATGAAGCTCGCACTTGGGCGAGCCCTTGATAAACAGGAAGTACTTGATGAAATATTAAGCTGCATAGAAGCGAGGTATTTACAATTGCGCGCGGGTAAAATTGATTTGATTGATGCTGATTACCTGGAAAGACTGTACGGATTAAATCAGCAGCTTAAGTTCAGAGCCCATGATGCTGAATTTGATGGTATGATAAGAGGGATAGATGCACACGGACGGCTGCGGGTTGAATGTGAGGGGAGCATCCTTACTTACGGTGTAAAAGAGATTACTTTTCTATAGCCAAATACTTCGCCATTCACGGTCAATAGCTTCAATCCAACACCTTAAAAATCCGCCATTAAATCAATAAGATGCAGCAATGATTTTGCTATTATTTTGAACGCAAATTCAAATTTCCAAATCATCATGAAATTATTAAAACACCTCTATTTACTCGCACTAGTATTTGTTGTTACAACAGTATCAGCCCAAAAGCTCGACATGGAAAAACTGGAGAGCATGAAGCCCCGCAGTATTGGTCCTGCCGGCATGAGTGGCCGAGTGGTAGCTATTGATGCTGTGCATAGTCAACCCAATATTATTTATGTAGGAACTGCCTCCGGAGGTTTGTGGAAATCAGAAAGCGGAGGCATTAACTGGGAGCCTATTTTCGATAAAGAAGTGGTAGCCTCTGTGGGTGCTATCGCCATTACGCAAAGCAATCCCAGCGTGGTTTGGGCAGGCACCGGTGAGGGCA
>DAOLDI010000040.1:0-10037 GCA_035327445.1 Cyclobacteriaceae bacterium
TGCAAAATAAAATCACCGGCAGCCTTTAACATACTTGGGAAGATGATACAATGGAAAACAATATTGTCTTTGCCAATAAAATGTATCAGTCGTGCATCAGGATCTTTCCAGTATTTCTCCCAGCTATCGGGTAACAATTCTTTGGTGGCCGAGATGTAACCGATTGGCGCATCAAACCAGACATATAAAACTTTACCTTCAGCGCCAGGCAGTGGCACGGGCACACCCCAATCTAAATCACGTGTGATGGAGCGCGGCTGTAAACCCTGATCTATCCATGATTTACATTGTCCGTAAACATTTATTTTCCAATCATCTTTATGTCCTTCGATCAGCCATTCTTTTAACCAGCTCTCAAACTTATCGAGCGGGAAGTACCAGTGTTTGGTGGGCTTTAAAACCGGTGTAGCACCTGATACGGTTGACTTAGGATTAATCAGCTGTCTTGGACTTAAAGAACTTCCGCACTTTTCGCATTGATCTCCGTATGCTTCTGCATAAGAACAGTTAGGACAAGTACCTTTGATGTAGCGATCAGCCAGAAAAATTTTTTCCTGCTCGTCAAAATATTGTTCTGAGGTTTCTTCCAGCAAAAGCCCCTCATTATTTACTTTTTTGAAAAACTCTTGTGCAGTTTTGTAGTGAACCGCGCTTGAGGTTCTGGAATAGATGTCGAAAGAAATTCCAAAATCAGTAAAAGCATCCTTCATCAATTGATGATACTTATCTACGAAAGCTTTGGGACTTACACCTTCTTTGCGCGCGCCAAGGGTAATGGCTACACCATGCTCATCAGATCCACAGATAAACACTACATCTTCCGCTTTGAGCCTGAGGTAACGCACATAAATATCTGCGGGCAGATAGGCACCAGCAATGTGGCCAATGTGCAAAGGGCCATTGGCATATGGAAGGGCTGCGGTAACAGTATATCTCTTAAAACTTTTCTCTTTCATGCAGTATTTCTAGCGGCTGCAAAAATGCAAAGAATAGCTGAATGAAGCAGCAAGAATTAACTACAATAATATGCTCTAGGTTAAGCTAAGCAAGAATAAAGGGAAGTGAAACCAGGAATTCGGTATTACCCTCAGGTGTAACAGTGTAACTGGCTGTACCCTGCATTTTATGGGTGGCTATTTTAGTAAGATAAAGACCTACACCCCCGGTATCCGATTTTTCTGACGCCCGAGAAAAAATATGAAACATCTTTTCATTATCTGCTTCCTGAATGCCAATACCATTATCAATCACTTTGATAATTAATCTGTCTGCAACCTTAGTAAAGATAACCTCTATAAATGCCGCATGCCGACTGCTGTCTTTAGAAAACTTAATTGCATTAGAAATTAAGTTTTCTAAAATTGTCTTAATCATCTCGTGGTCAAGTTTTAAAACTTGATTGATTTCATTTTTCAATTTAAAATCAATTGATTTTGCTTCAAACTCATCCTTCCACTGAGGGATCAGATTTGACATGAATTCATCTAAATTTAGTGATTGCAAATTCAGAGGAACATTATTCACATGATTGATAGTCATTAAACGACTAAGAATATAATTTAATTTATCAGCTGTTGCACCTAATTTTTTCAGGTAATCAAGACCCTTTTCATCTCTCACATCAGATATTGCCACAACACATAAACCTTTAAGTGTTGCAAGCGGGCCGCGTATATCATGAGATATTTTATAGATGAAATTATCCAATTCATTGTTTACATCAGCCAGAATTTTGTTTGTCAATTGCAATTCCTTCGTTTGCTTTGCAACCTCTTTCTCAAGTTTTTCATTCTGATCTTCAAGCATTTCATTTTGCTGCTCAATAGTTTGCTTGGCTTCTTGCAAGGCCATATTGGCTTTTTGTTTTGATTTAGCCGACTGGTAAAGCACTAATGCCAATGAAATGAAAAGTGCCGCTATAATACCAATAGCAAAATTGAGTCTTCTTTGTTTTGCAAGCGCCTCCTCTTTCATGATGATCAGCTGATCTTTTGCTGCTATGGTTGCAAGGTTCTCTCGTTCTTCAAAATCAGTTTGCACCCTTGTAAGGTTTCTCAATAAGTTATCGCTAAAAACACTATCTTTTAATTCTATGTATTTGCCCTGATACAGGCTGGCATTTGTAAAGTCATTTTTGTTTTTATATAGCTCAGCTATATCTTTATATACCCTTATTAATTCATCTTTTAAAGAAGAATTAATTAAAATACTTTCGGCTTTTTTTAAATCACTTAAAGCAGCATTTACATTACCAGATAACAATTTAACATTAGATATACCGACCAGGTTTTCAGCTACAAATCTTTGGTCATTTAGCTTCTCTGCCAAAGCATATGATTTTTCAAAAAATGAAAGTGCAGCATTAAGGTCTCTTAAGCCAAGATGCGCCATGCCCAAGGCATAACTTCCTTCAAGCCGGATTCTATCTGAACATTGGCTTCCACAAATTTTGTAAGCCTCATTAACCTGCTCAATGGCTCTTTTAAATTCCCGCAACTCAATAAGACATAAACTCATGTTTACTCTTAAGCGGTCTAAATCATAGGTGATTTTAACTTCCTCTTTAATCCTAAGTGCCTTTGTATAATATTCTAAGGCTCTATCAAAATCTTTCAACTTATAGTAAACAAGGCCAATATTATTGTAGGCGATAGCCACCTCATCAGGCTTTCCATCTTCCTCTCTAATAACTAATGATTTAAAATGAAACTCAAGTGCTTTATCATAATTTGACATGTAATTATATGTGTTTGCCAAATTATTTAATAAATACTTTTGAAGCTCTCGATAATCTTTTTCTTCGGCCAATCTCAATCCTTTAGAAAAGCTTTCAACACCATCCTTGTTTTTACCTAACATTGTAAGTGCAAAGCCGTGTGCTCTGTAAGCCTTAACAATATTGGAGGTATCTTTACTTAAAATAGCAAACTCTAAAGCCAATGATGCCATTTCAAAAGATTTCAGATTATTATTATCCATATACTGGATAAAAAGATTCATATAAATCTCATACTTCTGATTAGTATTTGCACGGATTAATTCTTGCCTTAGGGAATCAATTATTTTTTGATCTTGAGCGATACAATTTTCAGCATCCCAAAAAGAAATAAAAAAGAAAAGGAAAGCTGCAACGCCCTTAAATAAGAATTTGTTTTGGTACACGTGTATTTTAAAAAATAAAATTGTAAGAAAAAGTACTAAATGAAGCCCCACCTTTGACGCAGTAATTTAACAGAAAGAAATACAAATCAATAACTAAAAAATTTAAAACCATGAAAAAATTATTCTACGTTATCGCAATTGCATTCGCTGCATCTTTAGCTTTCACTTCATGTTCAGAAGAAGAAGTAACTCCAGTTGTTCAGAGTGGTGGTGGCTCAGCTAGCACTGATCCTTTCAAGCCTTAATTAACAATTTATCACCAATAACTATTCTGGTTATGAAAAGTAAAATCCTTGCAATCATTGCCCTGGTGGCTGTTTTTTCCAGTTTCGCATTTATATCAAATGTAAATGAACCTGTGAAGCAGGAGCCTATTCAAGAGCTGCAAAATAATGATGGCTCACCTGGTGGCTTTGTAATGGAAGATCGTAATTCCTGGTAACAACCTGCAAAATTTAGAACAGTGATTTCATTGATCTAAGAAAAAATTCAGTCTGGGTAAGGTTAGTACTTACCCGGACTTTCTTTAATGGTCATTATCAGTACTTAGCTGAAAAAACTCATTTTGATGGCCTTCAAAATGAGGCAAGATTTCTATTGACTTTTGCATAAAAAGGTAGTTTTTCTGCAAAAAGTGGGGTAAACCTTACATCAAAATTTGCCTCTTTTGCAATCAATTTAAGACCCTCTTTTAATTCCAATGGATGTCAAACGGCAGTCTTGCCTGCGTTCCCTGGAATTGATTAATACGCTTCAGGTCTTTGTAAATAAAGTAGAACTCCCCCATTTCAGCTTTAACCTTGCTGGCTTCCACATCGCCACTTAGGCCACTTAACAAGTTTTCAACAAATGTTTTGGGCTTTGGGTAGAAACGCAGCCTGTAATCCTCTAATCCCGCAGCACTTACAGCCACATTAACGGCATCATCAAAACCACCCAATACGTCTACAAGACCTCTTTCAATTGCCTGAGAGCCTGACCAAACACGGCCTGATGCAACACGCTTCAAATCTGCAATATCCATTTCTCTGCCTTCAGCTGCCTTTGTGGTAAATACTTCGTAACCTTCATTTGTTTTTTTCTGCCAGATGTTTTTCTCTTTTTCTGTTAATGGCCTGGTAAAGGTGATCAAATCTCCAACTTCTCCTGTTTGTACCTGATCGAAGGTGATACCAATTTTATTATCCAGGAATCCACTCAAATCAAACAAGACAGAAAATATCCCAATTGAACCTGTAATGGTATTAGCTGAGGCCACAATGGTATCGCAGGCCATTGCCAGGTAATAGCCACCCGAAGCGGCCACATCGCCCATTGAGGCAATAACAGGTTTTTGCTCAGCTAAAAGTTTTATTTCTCTCCACATAACATCAGAAGCCTGAAAGCTACCTCCGGGAGAATTAACGCGCAGTACAACTGCCTTCACCCTGTCGTTGTTTCTGGCTTTCTTGAGTTCATCTACAATAGTTTTAGAGCCTACTGTTCCAGATGATGACTCACCTGGCATAATCACACCCTCTGCCACTATTACAGCAATTTCATTTCTTGAACGCTGTTCAGACTTGATGCTCTTTTTGTATTTACCAGCCGTAATCAAGTTAAGCTTAGCCTTTTCTGTTATTTCAGCCAATTGCCTGAGTTTACTTTCTAACTGATCATAATAATAGAGTGAATCGATAAAGTTATAGGCGAGGGCATCTTCAGCAATGGTGATTTTCATTTTATCTGAGATTTCTTTAACCAGGCTGGCATCAAGATTACGTGCAGTGGCTACATCTTCAATGATCTTGGCATATATTTCATCTAGTAAAAGCTGCAATTGTTCTCTGTTTTCTTTGCTCATCTCTTCAAGCATATAAGGCTCAACAGCGCTTTTGAAATCTCCTACCCTGAATATCTCTGGCTTTATACCTAGTTTATCAAAAAGCTTTTTATAAAAAGTTATTTCAATACTCAATCCATTAAATTCCAGTTCACCATATGGGTGCATGTAAACTTTATCGGCTGCTGATGCCAGGTAATAACTTCCTTCTGAATAATTCTCAGCATAGGCTATTACCGGCTTGCCCGATTCACGAAAATCAAGCAAGGCCAATCTCAGCTCATCAAGTGTTGAATAACCGGTAAAAAGAAATCCTGTTTCAAGAACAATGCCTTTTATCTTGTTATCTGTCTTTGCATGAATGATAGCATCTTTTAAAGTTTGCAAACTTTGTGGTTTAGCGCCCATTAGTGAGGCAAAAGGGTCATCAATATCCAATTCAATAATTTCACCATTTAGTTTGAGATGTAAAAAAGAATTGTCTTTAACCTGAACTTTATCTTCTGATAATGAGGCCAGGGAGGCAATCATTATGAAAGAAAGGAAAAACATGCCGGCAGTAAAAATTACAAGTGCCAGTAATGAAGCGAGTAAAGTTTTTGAGAAATTCATACGTTTTATATTTGTAGCCGATTGGGTTTCAAAATTACAACAAGCCTTATCCTGCACAAAACAATTTATTGCCCTAAATCATTTATTTCTTTAGCGTTAAAATGCCTGTTATTTTTACAATCTAAATATGTCTAACGAGCTTGAGTTATTTTTGTTAACGGGGAGCAACCTGGGCAACAGGGTCATGAACCTGCAGGCAGCAATGGCAAAGCTTAGCACATGGCTAGGCCAGCCTGCTCAAGTTTCATCCATTTACGAAACTGCCGCCTGGGGCAAAACCAATCAAAATGCTTTTTTGAATCAAATGCTGCTTTTTAAAACTTCTTACGAAGCAGATAAAATTTTAGCAGAAATTTTAAGCATTGAAAAAGAACTGGGTAGGGTACGTCATGAAAAATGGGGTGCCAGGTTTATTGATATTGATATCATCTATTATGGTGATCAAATAATTGATCAGCCTCAACTCAAAATACCACATCCGCATTTGCAAGACAGGCGTTTTACACTTGTTCCCTTAGCAGAAATTTCACCCTTGCAGAAGCATCCACAATTGCTCAAGAATTCTTTAGAATTATTGGCAGCCTGTACTGATGATTTACCTGTAAAAATTTTCAGGCAAGACTCGAAGCCTCGGCCTCTGGAACAATCTTCTTAACCAGGCCTTGCAGTACTTTGCCGGGGCCACATTCAATAAAAGTGTTTGCGCCTGCTGCTGCCATGTTTTGTACAGACTGTGTCCAGCGTACGGGAGCCGTTAATTGCTGAATCAGGTTTTGCTTGATTACGCTTACCTCAGTTGCCGGCTGTGCATTCACGTTCTGAAACACCGGACAGATAGGCTGTGAAAAATTAGTTTGCTCAATGGCAATGGCCAATTCTTCGCGGGCAGGTTCCATAAGCGGAGAATGAAAGGCGCCTCCTACCTGCAAAGGCAATGCACGCTTTGCGCCTGCTGCTTTTAATTTCTCACAAGCAATCTCAATACCCTTCATTGAACCTGATATTACCAGTTGGCCAGGGCAGTTATAATTAGCGGCAACAACAATCTCTTCTTTTATACCTGCGCATACTTCTTCCACCACTTCATCTGACAGGCCTAAAATGGCAGCCATAGTTGAAGGATTAATTTCGCATGCCTTTTGCATGGCTATGGCACGTTTGTAAACCAATGAGAGTCCGTCTTTAAAAGTTAGACACTGATTAGCCACTAATGCAGAAAATTCTCCTAATGAATGTCCTGCAACCATATCTGGCTTAAAATTATCTGCACTAAGCGCGTGAATTACGGAATGAATAAAAACAGCTGGCTGTGTTACCTTTGTTTGCTTCAACTCATCGGCACTGCCTGTAAACATAATTTCAGCAATGTTGAAACCGAGTATATTATTGGCTTCTTCAAATAGCGATTTCGCTTTTTCGCTATTATCAAAGAGGTTTTTACCCATGCCGGTAAATTGTGCGCCCTGTCCGGGGAAAACGTATGCTACCATAGTTCTGAAATTTCGCGCTAAAATAACAAAATATGTTTTGCTGCCGATTACCCGTTACATAAGACTAATGCTGGTAAAGAAACCTGGCTTTAAGCGCAGGACTTGGCAGCATGCATTGGTCTTTACGGCCAAACCAAGAGTAGCGATTACGGGCTACAAAATTGTAAAGCGGGTTCCTTATAAATCTCGGGATTATTATCAATACATAGAGAATTGGCCATAACCCATTCAGCTTTCTTGCAATACGCAATGCAGCATCACTGCGTTCATAAATTTTTCCATCTTCAAGTAAAATGAGGCTTTGCGGATCTTGTCTGTTCAACTCAAATGTTGCAGGCAAAATCTTTTGATCTACTTGTTGAATAGCAGCAAATTGAAAATAAGCTCGCTGATCTCTTTTGATGATAAACTGCACTGAGGAATTGCAGAGATTACAAACTCCGTCAAATAATACAATTCCTTTCTTTTCTATCTGAGCAGGTGAATCCATCCTTTGAATTCCTGTGTACGCTGATTTGGATTCAGCACATCGAACTGTACTTCTGCATGGTAGTAATAAATACCGGTGGTAAGGTCTACACCATTGTTATCACGACCATTCCAATCAATAAATATGGTTCGCTCTCCGCCAGACTGATATCTGTAAACTTCTTTTCCCCAGCGGTTGTAAACAACAAACCTTACACTTCTCACAAAGCGTGCGCATTTAGATCTGTCTATATCAACACAAATAGATGAGCCGCTCTCTCCCACTATCACCCTGTCGCTGAATGCACTGAAAGTATCATTACATCCATCACCATTAGGTGTAAAAATATTAGGCAGTTCATAATACGGACAATTATCATTACACACTTCTTCACTCAACTCGCTTTCATTGCCCGAGCGGTCAACACCAGAGATGCGGTAACAGCGCGCAAATGAAGGAAGGTTTGCGTCAATGTAAAAGGTATCTCTAACGTTTGTCGCAATCTGAATGAGGTTGCCGCCAGGTCTGTCGGTAGCATATATGTTATATGAGCGGGTATCAGCCCTGCAGATTGGATCTGCCGGTCTGTTCCAGGTAAGTGTATTGCTGAAAGTATTAAAGTTACAAGGCGCTGTTGCAAAGAAATCTTCGCAGCTTAACAAATTAATACTCAACCCGGGCTGACAAGGCGGTTCTTCATCGCGAGGTGTTGCACAAATAATTTGTGAAAAATTTTGCAGTGGCACATCAATTTCAGGGTTGCCGTAAGTACCCTGTGTAAGTACACGATAACAATATTCTGTATTTGGATCTAATGCGGTATCGTTAAACTGGCCTTCATCTATATAAACAAATCCGTTCACATTCACATTCACACTATCAATCAATACCAAATCATTTATACTTGAACTTCCTGCTGCACGAAATATATAATGCTTGGGAAAAACCTGACTTTGGTTTGACCACGGTACATTCGCATCCCAGGTGAGTTCAATTGCACTTGTTGATGAGTTGGTCTCCAATCGCACACTGCTTGCCCTGGCTGAAGTATCAACCGGACTTGTACCTAAACTAGGCGCATATAACACAATGCGATAATTGTAAACATTATCAAGGGTGTTGATTCCGGTATCAACAAAAGTTGTATCTGTAATGCTGCCATTTGTAATTCTTGTTATGCCGGCATTACCTGTGAAACCATTAGCGCGATATACTTCATAGGCATAAGGCTTTGGAAATTGCACTTCATCAATTTCAAAGGGAGCCCGCCAACTTACCCGAATACTGCCATTGCTTTCTGAGGTTTGCTCTACCGTAACATGTGTAATTACTGGAGCATCAGCTAAAATAGGATCAAGACAAAGCTCTTGGGAAATTCTGCTTTCACCTCCGGCAGGTTGCGGAAATATGGCAACCAAGCGGTAACAATACTTTGCACCAACAGCCAGGTTGCGATCTATGAACTGAGTTACATTTGGTCCGACAGTACTAATCAAACTATAACCTAAGAAACCAGGCATACCGGTTTCACAAGCTGAAGGATCATGAGCAAAGCTATCTACCCTTCGCCAAATTTGAATCCGCTCAGCATTATTACACTCATAATTTTCCCAATTAAGTGTTGCCGCTCGCTCAAGATTATTAACTGTTCCAGATACCCACTCTGGTTCAGGAGCAATAACAGTTATGTTCCATGTTTTAAAGGTTGGCAAGCGAGGCCCAAGTGGTGGTCTGTCAAGAATTTTGAATACCACCTGGTAGGGTTGGTCTTTGATATGTGAACAGTTTGTTTGCCAGCTAAAGTGCATACGCGCTGTATCATTTGGCGGTAAGGTAGATTGCAAAACAATGTTAGCGGGATCAACGGTTGCGGGAGAGTTTTGCAGATTTAAAACTTGAGAAAAAGCTTCAATTTGTACAGGATCAAAGTTTGGATCTGTACCAAATATGGTTGCTTCCAGTAAAGTTCCAGCCACAATACATGTATCTCTGGGGATGATTAAATCGGGTCGATCGTTATCACAATCTTGTACAATAATCTGCATGTCTCTGATGACGTATCCCATTTGTACCCATTCATCTGATACTTTTCTCCATTCAATAATTTTAAACGCAATGTTATATTCTCCTGCAGCACCGGGAGCATCCCATATTAATGTACCAGTAACCGGATTTATACTGAAGGTTGGAGGACCATCTTTGTTCTCATTGGCCGTATTGTAATCTAATCCGGCTCGGTCATAAAACAACCTGTGGTTTGGATCTCTGTAATTAAATACATTGGTACCCTGTGCCTGCTTAGGAATAGTAAGTTCAAAAGAAAGGCTATCACCATCTGGATCAAAAGCACCCGGATTATGAAACCAGGCAACACCTGTGCAGGCTAAATCAATTGGTGGCACTAAAAGTACCGGACTATCATTACATCCTAAAAAGGGATCAATGAAAATGGTGGTCTCTACGTAAAACCTGGTATCAACTG
>DAOLDI010000041.1:0-9988 GCA_035327445.1 Cyclobacteriaceae bacterium
TTCCGGGAAGAACCGATGAGTTGCGGTATGTGCTTACCTCCATTTCTCCCGAAACCAAGGATGCCGACTTTACCTGGAAGGATTTCCAACAAAAAGTGAACAGCGAGCTGGTGGCTATTCTTGGAAATTTTGTGAACCGTGTGATGGTACTGAGCCACAAATACTATCAGGGTAAAGTGCCGGCAAAGACTAACGTGGTCGATAAGAAAATAATTAATATCTATCAGCAAACTGAAACTGAGATGAATAAATCAATTCAGGAGCTGAAAAAATCTTTGGATGAATTTCGTTTCAGGGAGGCGCAGTTTCATATGATGAATATGGCTCGTGCCGGAAATAAATTCCTGGCAGATACAGAACCCTGGAAATTAATCAAGCAGGATGCCGAGGCTGTAGCCTGGATTATGCATCAGGCAATCCATATGGTAGCAAACATAGCCTTTGCCTGCGAACCCTTTTTGCCTGTTACTTCCCGGGCAATAAGAGAGCAGTTGAATTTGGCAGATGCAGCTAAATCAAGTTCAGCATTTTGGAATGGCCTGGGTATGCTTGAGCTATTAACGGCTGGTCATCAGTTGGGGCAGCCATCTTTGCTTTTCAAGAATGTGGAAGATGAAGAAATGGAAAAGCAGATCAATAAATTAAAGAAACTATCAAATTCTGAGCTAGGTAACAAAATGGAAAATCAAGTAACAATATCACCGCAGAAAGCAGAGATTACGTATGATGATTTTGCCAAACTGGATATCCGCATCGGCAAAGTGCTTCAAGCCGAGCGTATGGAAAAATCGAATAAGCTTTTGAAGTTATTGGTTGATACAGGCATTGACCAAAGAACCATACTGAGTGGCATTGCCAAACAATTTACACCTGAAGAAATTATTGGGAAACAGGTAACAGTGCTCATCAATCTTGCTCCACGCAAAATGATGGGCATCGAATCTCAGGGCATGGTATTGATGGCCGAAGATGCTGCCGGAAATTTCAGGTTAATCAAACCAGATGAAGAAGTGGAGCCCGGATCTGCAGTAAGCTGATCAGTCCAAGCGGGGTCTCCGAAGCGTATGTATGTGTGTGGGTCGGGACCCCGCGTAAAGAAAGCTGATTATGAATTGTACTGGCTCATGGTTCTTGCTACACCTATTGTGCAAAAGGAAAGAATCATCTCTACTGCTTTGTTGATGTACGCTGGCAATTCTTTGAATTCGTCCTGTGTAAAATTGCTGAGTACATAATCAGCCTGCTGTCCTCTTCCAAAATTATTGCCGATGCCAAACCTAAGTCTGCTGTAATCCTGTCCGGCTAAGAGTAATTCAATACTACCCAATCCGTTGTGTCCGGCCGAACTTCCTTTGCTGCGCAAACGAAGTGTGCCAAAAGGCAGGGCAATATCATCTACAATAACAAGTAAATTTTCTTTTTCAATTTTCAATTCATGCATCCAATAAGCCACCGCCTTACCGCTCAGGTTCATATAAGTTTGAGGTTTAATCAGATGCAATTGTTTGCCCTTGTATTTGCCTTCAGCTTTTTCAGCGTACCGACCCGGCTTAAAATCTGTTTCAAGTTTAGAGGCAAGTTGATCGAGCACAAGAAAGCCTATGTTGTGTCGGGTTAACTCGTATTCCGGACCTGGATTGCCTAAGCCAGCAATGAGAAATTTCATGCGAGGTTTATATGATGATTTGTAAACAAAGTAAAACAAAAAATCCTGCCATGAGGCAGGATTTTCTTATCCTTTGCTTAAGCTTATTTTTTAGGCTCTTCTTTCTTGACTTCAGCTGCAGGTGCGGCTGTAGCAGCTGCTTTGGCTTCATCTTCTGCTGCCATTTTAGCTGCACGTGGTACTTCAACCACAGCAATAGAGGCTTGCTTAGGATCCATAAACTCTACATTCTGCATTTTTAAATCACCAACTTTAATGGCGTGGTGAAAGTCTAAAGTAGAAACATCAATATCAACATGATCAGGCATGTGCTTAGGTAGTGCAAATACTTTCAATGAAGTTCTCTTGCGTACAAGTGTACCCCCTTTTTGTACACCAGGGGCTTGTCCTACTATTCGGGTAGGAACACTCATTTTCACTTTTTTATCTTCAGATATGCGCAGAAAATCTGCATGAAGAATTACTTCACTTACCGGATGGAATTGTACTTCCTGCAAAATAGCCTGGCATTCTTCACCTTCAATGTTTAAATGCACAAAGTGTGCTTCGTTGGTGTACACCAGGTCACGGAAAAGAATCATGGGCGCGTAGAAATGTATTTGCTGGTCTCCACCATACAGTACACTTGGAACATTGCCTTCATCTCTTAGTCTGGCAGATTCTGATTTTCCGAGATTTGCTCTTTTATACCCTATAATCTCAATGGTTTTCATAATATGTATTGGTTTTAGTTATTAATTACAGCTTTATAAATAATGAGCTTATCGACTCATGATCGTGTACTTTGCGAATAGCTTTGGCAAACAAATCTGCTACGGATAATACTTTTATTTTATCGCATTTCTGTTTCAGCGGAATAGTATCAGTTACTACCAATTCTTCGAGTACTGAGTTTTCAATGTTTTCATAAGCATTGCCACTTAATACCGGATGTGTTACAACTGCTCTCACTGATTTGGCCCCTTTTTCTTTCAACAAGGCAGCAGCCTTGCACATGGTGCCTCCTGTGTCTACCAAGTCATCAACCAACACCACATCTCTGCCTTCTACATCACCAATCAAACGCATGGCTGCCACTTCATTGGCTCTTTTTCTGTACTTATCTACAACTGCAAGTTCAGCGTCAAAGAACTTGGCAAAACTTCTGGCTCTTTTGATACCACCTACATCCGGAGAAGCAAACATGATATCCGTAAGCCCCAGCGACTTCAGGTATGGAACGAAAATATAGGAGCCATCGAGGTGATCAACCGGGATATCAAAAAAGCCCTGGATCTGATCAGCGTGTAAGTCCATGGTCATGATGCGATCAGCACCTGCAGCCGAAAGAATGTTGGCGATCATTTTAGCTGCAATAGCAACTCTTGGTTTGTCTTTTCTGTCCTGGCGGGCATATCCGAAATAAGGAATTACCACCGTTACATAAGAGGCACTTGCTCTTCTTGCGCCATCCATCAGCAACAACAATTCCATGAAGTTATCGGCAGGAGGGAAGGTTGACTGGATAAGGAATACATCATGCCCTCTTACAGATTCTCCGAAATAAGGTGAAAGCTCACCATCGCTGAATTGCTGATACACTACCTCGCCCAAAGCCTCACCATAGGCATGTGCTATCTTTTCAGATAGGTAAAGTGAAGCTTTGCATGAAAATATTTTTACTGAAGCCATGATATCAAATAAAAATCCCGGTCGTTTTATTCCTGATTTTCAGGCGGTACGACCGGGATTTATTGTTGCCCGACAAGGATTCGAACCCTGACTAAAAGAACCAAAATCTTCTGTGCTACCGTTACACCATCGGGCAATTCAGGCCTCCCAGCCCCGGAATTGGTCTGCAAAGGTAGAATTATTTTGAAAAAATCTAAATCGGGAATTTAATTTCTTAGAGCTCTGTGTTTTGGTCTACCAGAATGGTCTTTTTATCCATAAAACCCTCTGCCCAAAAGCGGTATTTATCCAGTATTGATATCACTGCATTGCGCACATGCCTGGGATTGTCAAAATCAATATTACCATAAGCAGCAGAAGCATAACCCTGCCAAATGGTTAAGTTTTGCTTTCTGTCATATAGTTGTATGGCAAGTGTTCCTTTATTTAAGTTGAAAGTTCTTCTGTCATAACGCTCTTCGAACCTGTTTTGCGTATAAATCCAGGTTTCAATATCAGGCTGATCGTAACCATGATATTTCAGGCTATCATTAAAAATACGAAAGGAGAGCAGGAGATCAGGTTTATTTTCTGTTTGCCTGTAACCCAGAAATTTCATGCGGGCGATGATGGCATTTTCAACAGCCTCGTTATTTGTTGCAGGGTCATCATTATCAACCGGTTTAAACACATCAAAGCTTTTATACTTCTTGAAATTTCCCCGATAACTGTAGTCATACTCAACGGGTAGCTCTTTGTAAGCCAGGCATGCAGAAAATACCAACAGGCAGAGTGGCAGTATGCGCTTCATCATCCCCATAATCATGGAGAAAATTTAGCGAATCAATTTATTGAAATCAAAGTTCTATGCCTGCTTTTCTTTTATCCATTCAAAAGCATTGATAAAGGCCATTATCCATGGACTTACATCATCAGATTTTTTCCCTGCCGGATAGTAGCCCCAGTTCCAGGGGAAAGTGGAGCGCTCCAGGTGCGGCATGATGGCCAGGGAAAAAGAGGGGTATTTTTGAAATTCATTTACTCTAAATGATGAGGGTTAGAACCAGATATTCAGCATAATCCTTTATATTTAACTACTTGAATACTAAATGATTTCAAAAATAAAACGGTAGTACTATGAGACGAATTTTCACTTTCCTTATCTTTTTCATTTCTACCACCCTTGCTGTATTTGCCCAGCCTGAGCGAAGAACTTTTCTCAAAAGTATATCTGAGGATGCAAGTACTGTGCTTTCAAATAGCAGCGTGGAAAGATTTGAAAAATTAAGCGGTTATGGTTATTATAAAGAAGCCTACATTGTTAGGATTTCAAGTGTTAAAGAGTTTTTACAAAATGGTCGATTGGTAATGGATATGCCAGGAAAGTCGGGTAGGAGGATAGACTTAAGGACCAAGCATTCTTTTGCCTCTTCAATAAATGAAAGTCAATGGTTTGGAGAGTTCTCTGATGGCGATGCCCTTTTGATAGATAAAGATGGTCATTCATTCGGCCATGTAAGAATAGGTAAAAATAATTATGACATACATTATTTAGAAAATGGATATGCTGGCGTTTTTTTAATTGATTCTGAATTTATAAAACAAACAGAATGTGGTACGGTGCATGTGCCAGATTCTGAAAAATCAGTAGATGAAAGTGAGACTGAGTTTTCTATGATGTCTTCATCACAACCCATAGTCCGGGTACTCGTGCTTTATTCACAAGCGGCACAAAATTCCGGCTATAATATTCCCAATGTAGTGCAATTAGCGTTTAGTCAGTTTGTAACGGCTTCTATCAATAGTAATGTGGTTGTTGGTTTACATTTGGCAGGCCTAGAATTTTTGGATTTTAGTGAAAGTAATAGTGCGCAAAATGACGTGTTAGCGCTAAGAAATAACACAACAGCTCAACAATTAAGAAATACTTATGAGGCTGACCTTGTAATGTTACTTACCGATGGTAGTTATGGAAATACACGTGGGACAACTGTTCAGGTGGGGCCAATTGAACAAGATGCTTATGGACTTGTACAGATTGGATATGCAGCTTCTTCTTCAACCTATACATTTACTCATGAAATAGCTCATTTGTTTGGTGCAAGACATCAATTTGCAGCAGATGATACACCTGGAGATGCTCATGCTCATGGATGGGAGACCGGATTTTGGCCTTTTAAGAAAAAATTTAGTACAGTTGTACATAAGGATGATGGTAGTACCCGATTATTATATTTCTCAAACCCTTATATTAGTCATAAATGGCAACCCTACAGGAGTTTTAGGTCTGAGTTTTAATGCAAGAGTAATTAATGTAAATGGTTGGATTGTACAGGATTTCAGGCAATCAGGTCCTGCGTTTTCAACAACGATTACTGGCCCTGGTTCTGCAAATGGCGGAGATATGCTCAGCTTTTTTGCTAACCCAATTAATGGCCAATCTCCATATAGTTATCAGTGGCAGGTAAATACAGGCAGTGGTTACTATGTGGCAGGAAGTTCGTATAACCTTAACATTGTTATGCCAAATGATAATGATATGGAAGTATTCTTAACTGTCACAGATGCAAACAATCAACAAGCTATTGCTTACAACTTTGTTCATAACTCTTCATTAGGTGGCGGCTGTACAGTTTGTCAGGATGAGGGGATACAGGAAGGCATTCCGGAAGAAATAGAAAATCAACTAACTGAAATTGAGCCCCTCCTGATTTATCCTAATCCAAGTTCAAATCAGTTGAATTTAATTCACAGAACTCAATCTAATCAAGTTACTAAGGTGGAAATTATGCATTCGTCAGGTAGGGTTTTGTATAATTTAAATCTTAATTCGGATACTGAAGGTCTGGTGATACACAGTCTGGATATTTCCCAACTCAAAGAAGGAGTATATTTCTTGAAATATTATAAAGGTAATATCGTTAATACTATACGTTTTGTTAAAAATTAGAATTATAGTAACTTCTATGTTGTTATATTTCATCTGCACGTAGTTTCTTAACATATTATTTGAGTGTTATAATTATGACAATAGGTTTCATTAAAAACTAATTCTCAAAACAATGTTTATTATGTTGCTTAAGGAGTTATATAGGTTAATCTTTCTTTTTATTTATACCATCTTCGTGATTGGAATACCCTTTCAAGTTAAAGCACAGGACAGACTTTTATACAAACACAAATTACAAACCAATTTCAGTCTTTTAAATACTTCCCATTATATAAAGCCCGTAGAGCTGACTACTTTCGATGAACCTTTTGTTATTGAAACGCAAACTTCAAGAATTTCGAAAAATTTAGAATTAAACTACTATAGAGCTATTAGTATGAGTGATGAATTGAAATTTTCTTTTGGGTTTACTCAATATAGGTTTTCAGAGGGTGGATTAGCTTCGACCGGAGGGACAATATTTTCGCCTTATGAATATATTGTTGAATTGGAATACTTCAATTTGGCTTTAGGACATCGGCATTTTATTCTTCAAAGGGGAGTTAGCCCATATATTGAAAATTCTATTTTACTTGAACACTACAGGCATCAGCGTAATACATTAAACAAAAAGTCTTTTGCTGCAATGTTTAAGGGGGGAATTTTAATTAGACTCACTGAAAAGGCAGATTTAGATTTTCATTGTCTTTTTAAGTCGGCAATAACAAGATACAATAGAAATTTGAGTGACACAGGATACTTTCCTTTTGGGTTTGGATGTGGTAGTGGCCTAAGCTTTAAGTTCTAACATTTAATTGAAAGGCAGCGGAGAATTTGACAAATGAATTCAATCAGGAGTTTTTGTTTTCTTTTACCCATTCAAAAGCATTCATAAAGGCCATTATCCAGGGGCTTACATCTTCAGATTTTTTTCCTGCCGGATAGTATCCCCAGTTCCAGGGGAAGCTGGAGCGTTCCAGGTGCGGCATGATGGCCAGGTGTCTGCCATCCTTTGAACATAAAGCTGCTGTGGCATAATCCGATCCATTCGGATTGCCCGGATAAGCATTATGCGTATAGTGCGCAGCAAAATTGTATTGACCTTTATCGCCTGGTAAAATAAACTTACCTTCTCCATGCGCTACCCAAATGCCCAGTTTGCTGCCTGCCATATTGCCCAGCATTACGCTGTTGTTTTCAGGGATATCAACGCTTAAGAAAATAGATTCGAATTTGCCCGAAGCATTGTGATGCATTTTAGGATGCGCTTTCATTTCTGGATAGAGCAAGCCTAATTCCATCATCAACTGACAGCCATTGCATACACCTAAACTAATGGTATCTGGTCTTGCATAAAAATTATCGAGGGCTTGTTTGGCTTTGGGATTATAAAGAAAAGCGCCTGCCCAACCTTTGGCCGAACCCAATACATCAGAATTAGAAAAGCCACCTACGAAGGCAATGAAGTTTACATCGCTCAGGTCTTCGCGACCGCTCACCAAATCTGTCATGTGTACATCTTTCACATCAAAACCTGCCAGGTGCATGGCATAGGCCATTTCCCTGTCGCCATTCACGCCTTTCTCGCGGATGATTGCTGCTTTGATACCGCTTTTACTTTTTCGTTTCGGATTCAATTGCAGTACAGCATAAGTTCCGATGAATCCCTTCGGGAAAATGTAATCCAGTGCTTGCGATTTGTAGTTCTGATAACGAGCGCTTGCGATGGCTTCAGGTCTTTGTGCTTTATCTAAGAGATAAGAAGTATTGAACCAGACATCGCGCAAAGCGGGAATATGGAAAGTGTGATGCTTTCCTGCATGTTGAATATTGAGTTCTTCCTTGTTTGTGATATTACCCAATACATGATAAGCAACACCCTGTTTTTCAAATACTGATTTTACAGCCGCTTCATTTTCAACTTGTATCAACAAGGCAGGCTGCTCGCTGAAAGCAATTTTGATGAGATCATTTTCTGTCAATACATCTGCGTTTAAATCCACACCTACACCAGGTTGCGCGAAACACATCTCCAAAGCCGCAGTGATTAATCCACCGGCAGAAACATCATGACCGGCCAATACCAAATCAGATTTGATAAGCTCCTGTACGCATGCAAAAACTTTTACGAAATAATCATCATCCTGAATGCTTGGCGTTGCATCACCTAATAAATTCAACACCTGCGCAAAGCTGCTGCCGCCTAATGCAAAACTATCTTGAGCTAAATTGACATAAAGTAATTGTGTACCTGCTTTGGCCTGCAACACAGGGTCAACAATTTTATCCAGACCATCCACTTCTGCCATTGCAGAAATGATGACAGTGCCAGGCGATAAAACCACTTCTCCATCAGGATATTTCTGTGCCATAGAAAGTGAATCTTTACCTGTTGGGATATTGATACCCAGCTTGCAGGCGAAATCACTTACGGCTTCAACAGCTTGATACAGCTTGGCATCTTCACCTTTGTTCTTGCTGGGCCACATCCAGTTGGCGCTTAATGAAACGCCTTTCAGTCCGTGTGTAAGCGGTGCCCAAATAATATTACTCAATGCTTCTGCGATGGCGAGCTTACTTCCATGCGCTGGATGAATCAAAGCTACTGCGGGCGCGTGACCAATGGCTGTGGCAATGCCTTTGTTACTGCTGTAATCTAGCGCCATCACACCCACATTGCTCAAGGGTAATTGTAAGGGACCGCAGGTTTGTTGTTTGGCAACGCGCCCTGTAACACAACGGTCCACCTTATTGGTAAGCCAGTCTTTGCAGGCAACAGCTTCTAATTGTAAAACCTGTTCGAGATAAGCCTGAAGTTTTTCAGTTTGATAGCTGAGTGCTTTGTAATTATTTTTTGCTGATTGATCAGTAATGATGGTTTTGGGAGATGAGCCAAAGAAATGTCGCACACTTAAATCAACAGCGGCTTTGCCTTGCAAACGTTTATACACAAGTTTCTCATCTCCGCTCGCTTCGCCCACTACATACATGGGCGCTCTTTCGCGCTCGGCAACTTTTTGTAATTGCTCAATATCTTTTGCCTTGATGGCCAAACCCATGCGCTCCTGCGATTCATTGCTGATGATTTCTTTGTCAGACAAAGTAGGATCGCCTACAGGCAATTGATCGATGTGGATTGTACCTCCGGTATCTTCCAGTAATTCAGAAAAGCAATTGAGGTGCCCGCCAGCGCCATGATCGTGAATACTTACTATCGGGTTTTGATCTGATTCGACCATAGCACGAATAGCATTCATCACCCGTTTCTGCATTTCAGGGTTAGAGCGTTGTATGGCATTCAGTTCAATGGCGTTTCCATATTCACCGGTAGCCACAGAAGACACCGCACTGCCTCCCATGCCGATGCGGTAGTTATCGCCACCCATCATCACAATCTTATCACCGGCCTGTAGTTTTTCTTTCTGACTGTCCTGCAATTTGCCATAACCGATGCCACCGGCCAGCATAATTACTTTATCAAAACCATATTTTTTGTTGGCTTCAAAATGTTCGAAGGTGAGTAAGCTACCATTGATTAGCGGCTGACCAAATTTGTTACCAAAATCGCTGGCGCCATCAGAAGCTTTGATAAGAATTTCTTCCGGTGTCTGGTACAACCATTTGCGCGCAGCAAATTTTTTCTCCCAGGGTCTTAGTCCGTTAAGGCGAGGGTAGGAGGTCATGTACACCGCAGTACCTGCCAGGGGAATAGAACCCTTGCCACCTGCCAAACGATCGCGGAT
>DAOLDI010000042.1:0-9768 GCA_035327445.1 Cyclobacteriaceae bacterium
CCAGGTCAATCTTGATGTTGGCAACACCAGCACCATCTTGCCCCCGGTTGTGCTGCTTTTCCATCAGGATGTACATTTTGTTCATCCCATAGGTGGGGCCGTACTTATCTAAATAGTAGGAAAGGGGTTTTCTTAATCTGATAAGGGCTATGCCGCATTCATGCTTAATGCTATCGCTCATGGGTATTATACCAACTGGGTAATTGGATTACAGAGCAAAATTAACCCTATTAAACCAAGCCATCAAAAATTCAGGCTGTAAGAAGAGGCCCAGCAGCAAGAAAAGCATCAATAAAAAATAAATCTTTAGCCATATGGGCAAGGGGCTGGTAATTTGTGTGCTTTTCTCTTTGAAAAACATCATATAGGGTATGCGCAAATAATAGTAGAGTGCGGGCACAGTATTCAATAAGCCGAAAATGAGCAAAAAGAGTTTGGCAGAGCCGGGCACCAATTGCCAGGAAGTATAGAGTTGTGTAAAAATGAGCAGCTTTGCGGTAAAACCTGCTGTTGGGGGCAGTCCCATAAGTGCTATTAAACCAAGTGTAAGCGCAATTGCGATAAAAAATTGATTGCGGCCCAGTCCGCTGAAGGCGAGAATCTGTGTATCTCCACTTTGATTTTCCTGGTATTGAATCAGACCCATTACAAGGAAATTGGCCAAAAGGTAAATGCCGATGTAGAAACTCATGGCTTCGAGCCCTTCTGATGAATTGCTAAGTATACCGATGAGCATAAAGCCCGACTGAGCAACCGATGACCAGGCCATCAGCCGTTTTGCATCTCTTTGTCTTAAAGCAGCCAGGTTTGCTGCGCCTATGGTGATGGTTGCAATGAGTATGAAAATGATTTGCCAGTTTACCGGGCTGTTGCCAAACAAGTGTAATGCATAATATATCTTGGTTAGAATGCCCAGTCCCGCAATTTTTGGTAAGCTTGCCAGCAAGGCAAGCACTGCGGATGAACTTGAGGCATACACATCGGGTGCCCATAAGTGCATGGGTACTGCAGCAATTTTGAATAAGAGGCCGGCCAGAAATATGCAACCCACCACAAAGTACAGGTAGGGCGATTGTATCATCATGTTCTGAATGAAAATTTCTGATCCAAATTCTAAAGTGCCAGACATGCCGTAGATCCAGGAAACACCGTAAATCATGACAGCAGTTGCCGCAGCGCCAAATAAGAGATACTTCAAACTACCTACTGCTGATTTTTTGCTGAAGCCAAAACCCACCATCAGGTAAGAGCTGATAGAAAGCAACTCGATAGAAATGATGAGCATGATAAAGTTTGCACTGCTAAGCAGCAGCATACCACCTAAACTCATACTGAGTAATAAGCTAAGTTGTTCTGCAGTTTTGCTGATGTTCTTGCGCTCTATCCAAAACATGAGTAAGCTGAGCAATGCAGCAATGACAATAAAGAGTTTAAATAGATTACTAAAACTATCGGCCTGCAGCATGCCGTTAAAAAGCTTAAGGCTTTGTTGATTATAGCTGATGTTATCAATTACAAACAGCATGGCGGCAAGCAGCACGACAAGACTTAACAAGAAGTAAAACTGTTGCGATTTATTTTTAACAATTAGTGAGCTGATCAGTAAAATGCAAATACCAGCCATTAATATCAGCTCAGGAATGATAAGCGAAAAGCTTGCAATGTTGATTTCAGTTTTTGCTGCTAATGCTTCCAGCATGATTAAAATGTGGTTTGCAGGTTAAAATATGGACTCACCAAATCAATTAAATGCATTGTAAAGGGCTCAATAAAGTTAATGAGTTGTTGAGGCAGCAAGCCAAAGAGTATGATGAAAATACTTAAGGATACTAGCATGATTTTTTCGCGGGTATTCAAATCGCTAATAGTGTTAAGGCCAACTGTTGCTTTGATGTCATACTTACCAAAGAACATGCGTTGTAAAGTCCACAAGTAGTAGGCGGCTCCTAAAATCAAACCTAAAGTTGAAACAATGGCCATCCAATAGGGGATGAGCCCGTTGCTTTCGGGCGATTTGAAAGCACCCAGAAATACCATCAGCTCAGCAATAAATCCGGAGAAACCGGGCAAACCCAATGAGGCAAAGAATGCAATGATAACAAAGGCAGTGTATTGCGGTACAACTTTGAATAGTCCGGAGTAATTGGCAATGGTTCTGTCATGCGTGCGGTCATACAATACCCCGGCAATGAGGAAAAGCATGGCTGAGATTAATCCATGACTAAACATTTGATAAATAGCGCCATTAAAACCTTCATGCGTTGCAGATGCAATACCCAATAAAACAAAGCCCATGTGCGAAACAGAAGAATAAGCAATGAGGCGTTTCAGGTCTTTACTTGCCATGGCATTAAGCGCGCCATAGATAATGGAAATAACACCTATGCAGCCCAATAACCAGCTATTGGCAAGTGCGGCATCAGGAAAAATGGGATAAGCAATGCGCAGTAAACCATAGCCACCTATCTTCAGTAAAATGGAGGCAAGTATTACCGAGATAGCGGTTGGTGCTTCAACATGTGCATCGGGCAACCAGGTGTGCAATGGAACTGCAGGTAGTTTGATGGCAAAGCCAATGAATAATAAGAGAAATGCCCAGTTGCGATAATTGATGGCGGAATCATTCACATAACTCAATACAGATCCTGCTTCAAAATTGCCGGGTTCTGTCATCAATAACATGTTGAAACTATGCACTGGTTTTTGATTGAGCGCATCCATCGGTAAGGGTTCAACTACGGATATGTATAGTCCGATCATGACAATTAGAATCAAAACAGATCCTAAAAGTGTATACAGGAAAAATTTGATAGAGGCATATTCTCTTCTGGCACCTCCCCAAATGCCAATGAGGAAAAACATGGGCAAGAGCATGAACTCAAAGAAGAGATAGAACAGCAGCATATCAAGCGCAGTGAAACTTCCCATGATGGCTGCATTCAATAAGAGTAAGAGCGCGAAATAGGCTTTTACATGTTGTTCATTTTTCCAGGAGGCCATCACAGCAATCAGCATGACGAAAACTGACATACCCAGCAAGGGAAAGCTGAGGCCGTCAACAGCTACCAGGTATTCTGCTTTAAAAATGCCAAAATTGCCCAGGTCCATGTTAATCCATGCGCTGCGTTCCAGGAAATAAAATGTTTGCCTTGCAGTTGATTCAAGTGCTTGCACTGCGTATGCATGGTAATTCATCACCATACCGGCCAGTACAAGTAATTGTATACCTGAAACTGCCAGGCTTATCCATTTGATGCTTCCTTGTTTGGACTTGGGTATGGCCAGCACCATCAGCATGGCCAGCAGGGGCAAGAAGATTAATATAGTGATGGCGTAATTCAGCATGTTTATTTAAACAAAATCCAAAGTAAAAAAATAAATACAAGCAAAACGGAAAGGGCAATATACAATTGAATTTTACCCGCACCTGTTTTGCGCATAATCACTCCGCCTTGTATGGCAACAAATGCACTAAAGTTAACCATACCATCAACAATATTCCTGTCGAACCAAGCGCTCAGTTCAGCTATGCCAACTTGCAGATATGCAAGCGTATGTAATAATCTGTCGATAAGCTCTCGATCTATCCATTTACTGATTTCACTTAGTACCAGCACAGGTTGAATGATGATGAATTGATAGATTTGATCGAGGTAAAAATTATTGGCGAGTAATTTGATTTGTGAACTTGATACTTTACTGTAAATAAGATAGGCCAGACTTAAACTTAGCAAGAGCCAGGCAATGGCCACATAGCTAAGCAATGTGGATGCCGGAACAATGGTAGTTGTTAAACCATTTACTAACCACTGATTAAAACTGAATGGATTTAAACCGACTATCCACCACAGTGAGCATGCAGCCAGTATCAACACAGGCAAACGCATGATCCATGCAGGTTCTTTGATGTTTTTCAAAAATCCCTGGTGATTGATTTCAGTTTGATTCTTGCCAAAGAAGATTCTCAGAATTAATTTGGTGCTATACAACACTGTTAACAAAGAAATCAAAAAGAGTAATGCAAGTATCAGGTATTGCTGCTGGAATAAAGCAAGGTTGAAGATGGCCTCTTTAGAAATAAAACCACTTAGCAAAGGCATTCCTGCCAGTGCTGCTGCTGTAATGATGAATGCCATAAAAGTAAAAGGCAATGCCTTGCGCAATGCGCCCATGTATTGAATATTTTGCGGATCAAGTTCTATGTGCAATTGTTTGGCTGCATACTTATTGGCCTTGAGTACATTGCCGGCACTCAGGAATAAGCCTGCTTTAAAAAATGCATGTGTAAACAAATGCAGGATGGCAATGCTGTAATTGCCCAAGCCGATGGCTACTACCATCAATCCTAATTGTGAGATGGTAGAGTATACCAATATTTTTTTGATGTCGTGTTGTTGTGTGGCACTAAGTGCCGCAAGCAGGGACGTTGCCAAGCCTGTGTAGGTAATTACTTCAAGCGTGAAGGCATCCAGTAAAAAGAAGGTTCTGGCTAGCAAGAAAATACCGGCTGCCACCATGGTTGCCGCGTGAATTAAGGCAGAGATTGGTGTGGGGCCTTCCATGGCATCAGGTAGCCATGTGAGTAAAGGAAATTGTGCCGACTTACCTAAAACTGCTGCAAATAGACCCAGTCCAATTAATGTTTGCCAGAGCGGAGAAAAGCCTGCTTCATTTAGTGCACTTAATTCAAGTGTTCCCGCTTGTGTCCATGCAATGAGTATGGCGATCAGAAAACCGGCATCGCCAATTCTGTTCATGATAAAGGCCTTAGATGCAGCCGCTGCTGCAGAAGGTTTATCGCGCCAGAATCCAATTAATAAATAAGAAGCAAAGCCTACACCTTCCCAACCAATGAAGATAAGCAAGAGATTGCCAGACATAACAATCAGCAACATGGAAAATGTGAAAAGTCCCAGTGCACTGTAATAGCGGCCAGTATCTTTTTCATCTTTCATGTAGGCCATCGAATACAGGTGAACCAAACTACTGATGAAACTAAGCAGCCAGCTGAGTATTGCGCTTAATTTGTTGAAGTATATGCTGATGTTGATTGTGTTATCTGCCAGGCTAAACCAGGGCATGGTAAAAATGATATCATGCGTATGCCAGACATCATACAATAAAATACTGGCTATTATGAAAGTGATGAATTGTAATGAGCTGGCCAGAAACGCAATCAGATTTTTTTGGAGGGATGGCAAAATAGCCGCCATTATAAAACCGAGTATACTTAATGCCGGCAGCAGCAATAACAAAGAAGCATCAGTTAATTGGGCTGTCTCCACAATGAGTTAGATTTCTGATTCGTTAATAGCTTCAGGATCTGCGCTTTTAAAATAATGATACACCCGAAGAATAATGGCCATGGCAACGGCAGCTTCGCATACCGCAACAACAATGATGAATAAACTAAGTCCCTGCCCATTTAAATTTTCCGGTATTAATTTATTGAAGGCAATCAGGTTCAGGTTAGCTGCATTGAGCATCAACTCTATGCCTAATAACATTACAATAGCATTTGGTTTTGAAATGAGTATGATTAATCCAATGCTAAAAAGTAAAGCAGCTAAGAGAATGGTATGATAAATTAAGTCAGGCATGCTTCTCAGTTTTTGCTTTGGCAATTTGTGCTGCACCAACAAGACATATCAGCAATAGTATGCCGGCAATTTCAAAAGGTAAAAGCCAGTCGCTCATAATCAGTACACCAAATTCATTTACCGGGTTGGCATAAATCATTTTAGCAGGCTGTTGTGTTGGTACACGAAATTCGGCTGCAACTTTAAAAATGACTACAAAGGCAGCTAAGCCTGTGAGCACTGCTAATACTATGTGTTTCTTGGGTGTCATTAAAGGTTTGCCTTGCAGGCGAGTACTCAGCATGATACCAAAGAGCATGATGACCAGAATTCCTCCGGCATAAATCAGAATTTGTGTAACCGCAATAAACTCAGCGTTTAATAAAATATAGATGGCAGCAAGCGACAATAAGGTAACAATCAACATAAGGGCGGTATACAACACATTGCGCATAAAAACCATGGCCAATGCACTTAAGCCTGCTATTGCTACAAAGAAATAATATAACAGCGTTTGAAATTCCATCAGGATCCCGGAGGTTTCATTTTAGGTTTAAAAACAGGACGTGGCGCTTTTGGTTTATCGGTTTCAGCAGGTGTTGCATTTGAAGATGCTTCTTTCTTGTTTGCTTCATGTGCTTCCCATTTAGCTTTTTGTGCAGCAATCTCTGCTTCGGTCATTTCAGCAAAAGCAAAGTCATGTGCTTTTATGTCAAACACACTGAAGTCATATGTTTTGGACATGGTAAGGCATTCGGTTGGGCATACTGTTGTGCATAGACCACAAAAGCAGCACTTGGCCATATCTATATTAAACTTGGCGGCATAAATGCGTTGGGCAGTTCCGTCAGATGTTTTCCCAATTTCTTCTGGCGATTTAATGGCCTCAATCTCAATGCAGTCTACCGGACAAACTTTGGCGCACTTATCACAAACAATGCAGTCATCAATTTCATTGTGCAATTGATACCTGCCTGTATCTGGTACAGGTATACTTACATGCGGATATTGGATGGTGATGAGGCCTTTTTGATTTTCGAAATAATTATTGGATGCAATACCGGTTGGTTTAACGCTTTTACCAGATTTACGGATATGCGAGAATGTAATGCCTAGTCCGCTTAATAGACTTTGAACCGCATTTTTGATATTAGACCAGTAAGAGTTGGATTGCCTCAAGCAGTTAATGATGATTTCAGGGTAAATTTAAAAATACTACCCTTACCTTCTTCACTTTCTACCCATATTTTGCCTCCGTTGCGTTCAACAAACTCTTTGCAGAGCATTAAGCCCAAACCAGTGCCTTTTTCATTGGCAGTGCCACGGGTGCTGTATGGAGATTTTTTATCAAAAAGTTTTTCCTGAATTTCTTTAGACATCCCAATGCCATTATCGCTGATAGAAACCAGAACTTCATCACCCTTTCTTTCAGCGCTAACAATTATTTTACCACCGTCTTCGGTAAACTTTAATGCATTCATGATCAGATTTCGGAATACCAGGTTGATGGTGTTTGGGTCTGCATAGGCATTAAAATCATCAGGGATATTATTTTCCATGCTGATGTTCTTGGTTTGCAGGGCATCAAGCAATTTAAAATTTTGATCAACCAGTTCTTTAAGTTTTACTTTCAGGGGTTGAATGCTCAGTTTATCCATTTGCAACAAAGCCCAGTCAAGCAGGTTGTTGATCAATGTTTTTGTGTGGTTAAACTGTATTCTCAATTCTTTGGTGAGCAATTTTATTTCAAGTTCGCTCATGTGTCCTTTCTCAATCAAATCGAGTATGCCAGCCAAAGCATTTATTGGAGAACGTAAATCATGTGATATGATAGAAAAGAATTTGTCTTTTACTTTGTTGAGCTCCTGTAATTCAATGGTGCGTTCTTCAATTTCTTTTTGTTGTTTTAGCAACAGTGTATTCATTTTTCTTCTGCGCTTACCGCTCATATAAAGGTTGAAAATGAGTACCCCAAATAGGGCCACTATTACTACAAGAATATTTCTGATAAACTCTTCGCGTTTGAGCATGGCTTCTTGCTCTGCTTCCTTACGACTTAATTCTTCGATTAGAAAATCTTTACTTTCGGTGGCAAATCTCACCTGGCCCTGCGATAATTTATTCTGCATCTCAAGGCTAAAGAGTTCGTCTTCCAAAATCTCATGTTTCTTATAGTAATCAAGTGCGCTTTTGTAGTCGCCTTTGTTTTCCTTTAGTTGAGAAAGCTCAATTAGTATTTTCATTTCCAGTACCCTGGCGTTTAACTCATTGGCTTTACTCAGGCTGCTCAATAAAAGTTGTTCAGCTTCCTTATTGTTATTTCGGGCCAGGTTTACAAGGCTTAAGCCGTATTCAATTTCTGCCAGACCGTAAATATTATTACTTAAGTTTTGCAGATGCAGTGCACTGTCATAATAAATAAGCGCTTTATCAAAGGTACCGGTTTTGGTGTATAGTTCTGCTAAACGATTATATAGTCTAGGCTTAAGGAAATCAATGTTCAGGCGTTTTGAATGCTGCAAGGCTTGTGTAAAGTTATCCATAGCCTCGCTGTATTTTTCCTGACGCATGTAAACATCGCCAACCTCATCTAAAGTATAGGCTATACCTTCTTCATCATTTATTAAATCACTTATTTTCTGAGCCAGGTTTAAATATTCTATAGCTCTTTCATATTGTTCCAGTTCTTTGAAGAGCCTTCCTAAATTATGTAAGGGTATAGAAAGATTCAATGAGTCAGCTTTGCTCTTTGCTGCATCTCTGCTTACTCTGAAAGCACGCACCAGGTAATCATAGGCTTCATCAAAGTATCCTAATTCTGCATAATTAAAGCCTATGCGATTTAACAACTGTGAGATCTGAATGCTATCTTTTGCTACCAGGCTTAATTGAAGCGCACGGTTATCATATTTGAGTGCATTGCTAAAGTTGCCCTCGGCAATTGCAAGGTTAGAGGCAAGTACAAATGATTTCACTAAAAATTTATTCTCTTCAATTTTTTCGGCTAATTCTAAAGCCTCATTACTATAAATGCGCGCTTTTTTATTATCGGCATAAAGAGATCTGCTGCCAAGGTTTATCAATAAATTTAATCTTGCAGTATCGTGCATTTTTTCGCGAAGCTGTTGCTCCATCTGCTCAATACTTTGTGCCTGAAGAGTGATGAAAGAAATAAATCCAACAATAAAATATATGTATCTCACCAGAGCTTAATTTATATGATTAACAATTTCCAAATTCCTGATAAAAACAAAATTACCAATGCCATTGGCGTTAAGTATTTCCAGCCCAGGTTCATCAGTTGGTCTACCCTTAAACGCGGGTAAGTCCACCTGATCCAGATTTGAACTGCTACGAAAAATAGTGCTTTTAATATTAACCAAAAAAGACCCCACACTGGTCCGGTTGTCCAGTTGGCCAATGTTATGCTTCCCATGTTGGGTAAAGGACTGGCCCAACCGCCAAAGAAGAGGATGCTACCCAAGAGGCTTACCAGCAACATCATGCCGTATTCAGCCAGCATGATTACCGACCACCTGAATCCTGAATATTCGGTTTGAAAGCCAGCAACAATTTCAGATTCAGCTTCAGGCAAGTCAAAAGGTGCACGGTTACACTCAGCTAAGGAGGCAATGAAAAAGATGATCCAGGCAAAAAACAGCAAAGGATACCGGCATACATTCCAGCTTAGAATGCCCCCGATTTCCTGAACTTCAATATTCAGGGCAGAGATGCCAAAGAGATAGCTTGTTTCTGAACTCAGGATACTTTGTTGCATTACAATAGTCTGAAGATCAAGACTTTCCGCATAAACCACTACGCATAGAGCTGCAATAGCCAGGGGTACTTCATAAGAAACCAGTTGTGCGGCAGCCCTGAAAGTACCCAATACACCATACTTGTTGTTTGAACTCCAGCCGGCCAGTAAAATCCCGATTACATCCAGTGAAACAATGGCCAGGATGAAATATAAACCTGTATTAATATCAGCGCCAGTCCAGGATGGTGATAAGGGTAATACGGCAAATGCCGTAAAAACTACTACAAAAATTATAAGCGGGGCTGCTTTAAAGAGCCATTTATCAGCCTTATCAGGTACAATGTCTTCTTTTTGAATGAGTTTAATCAGGTCGGCAACAGTTTGCAGCAGACCGTAGTAACCTACTTCCATGGGACCAAGGCGGTCTTG
>DAOLDI010000043.1:0-9726 GCA_035327445.1 Cyclobacteriaceae bacterium
CAAATGCGGCTGCAGGTGTTGATGCATTTACTACTCCTAATATGAGAAGTTATGGGGTAAGCATTAATGCTTCGTTCTAACCTAAAATTTTTGAATTTATGAAATTAAGAATAGCAACTTTATTTATGTCTCTCGTACTTGTCTTTACCGCGTGTGAAGATTTCGATGAGATAAACAGAAACCCCAACCAGGCAACTGATGCATCCATTCAGGTAATTTTTCCTGCGGTAACTGCTTCATTTGTTTATGGTCTCAATGGTGAGTCTGCACAGTTTGCCAGTATTTTAATGCAATACCTAACGGGTATTCTGGGCGATCAGCAGCAGGTTAACAACTATGCATTTATAGCTGATATGAGTGATGCTACCTGGAATCGCTTTTATTCGGATTGCCTGATTAACATCAAGACAATCAAAGAAAAGTCGACAGAAAACGGAGCACTACATTATCGCGGAGCTGCCAAAATTATGGAGGCAATCATTTTAGGTTACAGTGTTGATTTATGGAATGATATTCCGTACAGCACAGCACTTGACCTGCAAAATGTGAAGCAACCAACTTTTGATGCAGCTTCTTCTGTATATGCTGTTGTTCAGCAATTGCTGGATGAAGGTATCGCAGATCTGAACGCAGAGAGTACCACCAGTCCTAACAGAAATGATTTCATCTTCCAGGCCAACACCGAAGTTTTGTGGAGAGCCAATTCAAGACCAAGATGGATTCAGTTAGCCAGAGGTATGAAGGCAAGGTATCATAATCATTTAAGTAAGTTAGATCCACAAGGCTCAGCAACAGCTGCTTTGGCTGCCATTGATGCAGGTACTTTCACGGCAAATGCGCAAGAACCTCGGCCTGTATTCGGTACTGAGTTTGCCGGGCCATGGTTCCCCTTCTTCAATACAACTTTTGGTGAAAACAACGTAGGTATAAGCCAGCGTTTTATTGATTTGCTGAGAGACAGAGTAGCTCCTGGTGTCGATGATCCACGCTTGCCTTTCTTTGTTAAACCTGCAACTGGCGGAACTTTATATACGGGTACTCCTAATGGTGCCGTATCTAAGCCCGCAGGAGCAGCGCTTCCCGGAGACTATATCAATCGCCAGGCTGCACCTACACCTATACTCAATTACAGTGAGGTGAAGTTTATTGAAGCTGAAGCTGCTTTGCGTGCAGGACAGGCATTACGTGCTGCTAATGCGCACAATGCTGCGGTTGCTGCTTCTTTGCAGCGTGTAACCGGATCAGCTAATGCTGCATATGTAGCAGAGTTTGGTTCTGAAACAGATGCTACTATTACCCTTGAAAAGATTTTGACTGAAAAGCATATCGATCTTTTCCTGCAAACAGAAGCATGGGTAGATTGGAGAAGAAGTATTCCACAAGGTGCCGCATCAACTGTGTCTGGTATACCTGCACTGGTAGCATCTCCTTCAAATACTACAAGTGGTCAATTCCCCAGAAGATACATTTATCCAAACAGGGAAGTAGTGAACAATTCAGCTAATGTTCCTCCGGTAACTAATCTGAATAAAGTTTTCTGGGATCTATAAAAGTGATGCTAGCATTAAACAAAAAGAATTGAATATGAAAAATTTTAATATGAAATGGTTAATGATGGCTGTGATGATTTTCTCATTGACATCATGTATTCTGGAAGACGTTGAGCCGGAATATGACATCATAGGTGGCGTTGGTACGATAGCTACACTTACTGCTTCTACTACAAGCCCTACCGGAGGGGCAACGGTTACTTTTACGCTTACCATTTATTCTGAGCATGTTGATGCCAAAGAGCTTCGCATGAACAGGGTACAGGGAGCTACCGTAACTAACCTGCAAACTAAAACCTATGCAAGCTGGAACAGAGAAGACTCTGTGCTTGAAACTTTCCAGTTTCAGGTTCCGGCAGGTACTGCAGGCACATCAATTGTAATTCAGTTTCAGTTGGTAAGTGCTTCAGACCACTCGGTTACCAGAAATATTACCCTGAATGTGCAGACATAATCAGGTAATGGGTATAAATAAAAAGACCCGCCTTGCGCGGGTCTTTTTATTTAAAATGAGCTATGTAAAGAATATCTGTCGCCACGCTCTGTTGGAGTTATTTCCAAAACATTGGCAAGCACGAGGGTAACAAGCCTTTTAGAGGCATAAAATCTTTTTTGTTTGGTTAAGTCCAGGTATTCTGCAAATGAGATTGAAGGATGTTGCTGCAGGTATTTCATCAAGGCTTCTTCATGTTCACCATACTTGAACTGAATATTTCGTTTACTTCTTTTGCGTTTAATAACTTCACGCATTTCAATACTTGCCTGCACAGTTTTGTCTTCATGCCTTACATAGACTTTTTTCAGGCCCTCTTCTGTAATAAATAATTGTGGTTTTCTTCTGCTTTCTGCAATGTTGTATTGCAATACAAACCTGTTGGGTGCTACCTGTATTACCGATTCTCTGAACTTAAGCTGAGGCTTGCAATGTTTGGCTATGGCCGACTGCAAAGTGTAAGACTCATCTTCCGGAAATTTTACTCCGGGTATTTGTTTGTCATCATTTACGCCTACCAGCAAAACACCACCTGATGAATTGGCAAATGCGCACAATTCAGCAACTACCTTGGCGGCATCATTTATTTTGCGCTTAAACTCAAGCTTATAACCTTCACCCTCACGCACCAGTGCTTCAAGTTCATGCAGTTTCTTCGCATCAAAATCTGCTTCCTCCAGAAGCCTCTTCGTCTTCATCATCATCTTGGGGTAAGCTAAACATACTGCTTAGCAAATCTTTAAATTGTGTGCCTGCCTGCAGGGTTGATTTACTTAACTGGCTGTACTCTGCCAGACCGTGTAAAGCAAACTCCATCAGGAAAATTTTATCTGATTTATTTACTTGCTTGTGAAGTGAATCAATTAAAGCCTTTAGTCCCGGTACTTTTTCTAGACTTTTAACAAATTCATCCTGCGGTGCCTGGTTAAGTAAATCGAGGGTATTTCCTTCAGCAAACCAATCTGTAATGGTTTTGTAAGGATTTTTTTCTTTTTGCTTTCTTAGTTTTTCCGGATCAGGAAAATAATTTACAAACTGCGCGCGTATGGCTTTGCCTACCAGGTTTTGCGCTACAATGCCCGGGCCTTCCTGCTCACCTTCATAAACAAGTTCTACTTTACCGGTTACGGCCGGCACAACACCAATGAAATCACCTACTCTTACTTGTACTTGTTTTTCTTTATTGATGATAGCTCTTCTTTCTGCCGATGCTACCAATGCTTCATAAGCAGAAATGGTTAGTCGGGCTGACACACCACTTTTGGCATCAACATATTCGCTCTTTCTGGCTTCAAAGGCAATTTGCTCTATCAGGTCTTTGGCCAATTCACTTACCACAACGCGATTGGCCTGCTCTTTTTTGATGCGTGCTTCTTGTTGTGTAATTCTTTTGCTGATATCTATGGTGCGCGGATAGTGTGTGATGATCTGGCTGTCGATACGATCTTTCAAAGGCGTTACAATGCTACCTCGATTGGTGTAGTCTTCGGGGTTGGCTGTAAATACAAATTGAATATCAAGCGGCAGGCGAAGATTAAAGCCTCTTATTTGTATATCACCTTCCTGTAAAATGTTGAAAAGCGAAACCTGTATTCTTGCCTGTAAATCTGGCAATTCATTGATCACAAAAATGCAACGGTTAGAGCGTGGTATCAGCCCGAAATGAATTACACGCTCATCTGAATAGGGTAATTTCAATGCTGCAGCTTTTATGGGGTCAACATCTCCAATCAAATCGGCAATAGAAACATCAGGTGTTGCCAATTTTTCTGTGTAGCGCTCATCGCGGTGCATCCAGCTTACAGGTGTTTCATCTCCCAGTTCTGCAATTTTATCAAAAGCGTACCTGGAGATGGGCTGCAGCGGACCATCATTTAATTCTGAACCTTCAACTACCGGAATGTATTCATCGAGCAGTTTAATCATCAAGCGCGCCATTCTTGTTTTGGCTTGTCCGCGTAAGCCAAGCAAATTGATATCATGCCCGGCCAAAATGGCTCTTTCAAGATCGGGTATTACAGTGTCTTCATAACCCCAGATGCCTTCAAAAACTTGTTCACCTTTTTGTAGTTTGCTAAGCAAATTGGCCCTCAGTTCTTCTTTGATAGTTTTGGGCTGATAACCTGATGCTTTTAGTTTGCCTAATGTTTTTATTTTCAATATATCTGCCATGTGCTTGTGCTGTGCTTATAACTGCTTTCTTCTATTTCTATTAAAATCTTCAAAAACCAAATGGCCTAATCCCTGCAGGCTACTGTAGTAAGCATTGCCATTATTCACTTTGGTGAATTCCCTTACAAACGATTTCAGATAAGGATCAGTGGCAATCATAAAAGTAGTTACAGGTATTTTTAATTTTTTACATTGTGCAGCCAGGTTAAGGGTTCGGTTTAATATTTTACTGTCTATGCCAAAACTGTTCTTGTAGTATTTGATGCCTTCTTTATTGCAGGTGGGCTTACCATCTGTAATCATGAAAATTTGCTTATTCGGATTTTTCCTTCTGCGCAAAATATCCATGGCAAGTTCAAGGCCCGCCACAGTATTGGTGTGGTAAGGACCAACCTGTAAATAAGGAAGGTCTTTTATTTCTACTTGCCAGGCATCATCGCCAAAAACTAAAATATCTAAAGTGTCTTTTGGGTATTTTTTAGTGATTAATTCTGCCAGCGCCATGGCAACTTTTTTAGCAGGTGTAATTCTGTCTTCACCATACAAAATCATGGAGTGAGAAATATCAATCATCAATACAGTTGATGTCTGCGTTTTGAGTTCCTGTTCAATTACTTCCAGGTCATCTTCTGTCATCATGAAATTGTCGGTACCATGATTAATCTGTGCGTTGCGCAATGAATCAGTCATTGAAATCTGATCTAGGCTATCGCCAAATTCATAATCACGCCTGTCGGTACTTTGCTCATCGCCACGACCGCTGTAATTTGTTCGATGTTCGCCTTTGCCGGATTTTTTCAGTTTACCAAAAATCTCTTCCAGGGCAGACTTACGTAATTTTTGCTCTGCTTTGGCTTTTACTTTAAGGCTTCCGTCTTGTGGATTCTCTTCAATGTAACCATTCTTTTTCAGGTCTTCAATGAAATCACCAACTCCGTAATTGCTGTCTGTTAATTTGTATTGACGGTCTACCTCTGTTAGCCATTGCAAAGCTTCTGACACACCACCAGAAGTAATGAGCAACAATTGCATAAATACTTTGAGCAGGCGCTCAAAGTCGCTGCCTTCATTTTGTGCTGGGGGTTGATATTTACTGAATCGGTAGCCGGCCATTACTGCATTATAACGGTTTTATAACCAATATCTGCATTAATCTGTTTCTTTTCGGTAGGTATTAATTTTGCAGACACATGTAAGGTTTAGCCTCAATTTTTAAGAAAATTTTGGATTAAATGACCCAATTTTGCCTAAATAAAAAAATTAAGACCATGAGAAAGACCCTTGTTGTGCTATTGCTATTCATTATTGTCGGTTTAAGCGCTTGTTCGCAGTATACCTGTGCAACGTATGCCTCAAAAGAAGTAAAGAAAACAGGCCAGAATTTATAAATCCTGGGCATAAACCGATTATTTCCCGATTCAGACCTTAATTAATGTTGTTTCAGGGCATGGTTTTGAAAAGCCTGTCCCACAGAAAAGTTGATACACCAAAAGCTTTTTCACCTGCTTTGTAGTGGTGTATGCCGTGGTGTACCCAAAATGATTTGAAAAAGTTTTTTGGAGGTGCAAATGCGTGTACCATATAATGTATGCCCAGGTAACAAGTGTACCCCACCATAAAACCAGGCATAAAGGCAAAAGCAAAATCGCCCAAAATCAATTTAAAAAGTAAGAGTAAAATTGTACCGATGCATACGCTTAATAGCGGAGGCATAGCCAGCCTGTCTTTATCTTTCGGAAATTCATGGTGAATGCCATGAAAAGTATATTGAATTTTCTTTCTAAGCTCCGTATAAGTTGCCATATGAAATATATACCGGTGCATGGCGTATTCAAAAAGAGTCCAGCATAACCAACCTGCCAGAAACATGCTGATGCTTGTTAATGCCGGTAAGGCAAGTACCTGAACACTCCAGTATATGAGTGCTGATGCATATCCAATAAATAAAATAATGGGAATAGAAATATGGGTGCGGCTCAGCTTTTCTAAAACCGGGTTGCCAAAAAGCGATTTAGTGCCTTTGTTTTTAGGTTGCTGCATAGACATAAGATTTATCAGTTAAGATTAAATAATATGTGCTATATGCAGAAGTACGTAAATCTTAAGAAAAGGGTACCTGGCTTTTAGATTTTTCTATGATTTTCTGATAGTATTTTTCGTACAGTGGCAGCACATTTTTAATATCAAAATCCATGGCTCTTTTTAAGGCATTGGCTTTAAACTTAGGCAGGTTCTGTTTATCCAATATAATCAAAGCGTTTTTACTCATATCTTCAACATCACCCACATTACTCATAAAGCCGGTAATGCCGTGAATATTCAATTCAGGCAATCCACCTGTATTGGTAGAAATTACCGGCACTTCACAGGCCATGGCTTCAAGCGCGGCTAGTCCGAAACTTTCTTTTTCTGATGGCATAATAAATAAATCGGCTACAGAAAGCACTTCTTCTACTGCTTCCAGTTTACCTAAAAAGCGTATGTCTTCGCAAATATGTAATTCACGGCAAAGGCTTTCCATATGGTTGCGTTCGGGGCCATCGCCAACTAACAAAAGCTTAGCCGGAATTTCATTTCGTATATTTTTAAATATCGTGATTACATCTTGCACACGTTTTACTTTTCTGAAGTTTGAGGTATGCACAATCAACACTTCGCCATTAGGGCATATGGCTCTTTTAAAATGATCTTTTTTGTGCTTTTTGAATTTCTTCAGATCAATGAAGTTGGGTATTACTTCAATTTCATTGATAATGTTAAAGTGTTCAAAAGTTTCTTTGCGCAAATCTTCTGATACAGCAGTTACCCCATCTGATTGATTAATGCTAAAAGTAACAACAGGTTCATAAGAAGCGTCTTTACCTACCAGCGTAATGTCTGTACCATGCAGCGTAGTTACTACCGGAATTTGAATGCCCTCTGTTTTTAAAATTTGTTTAGCCATGTAAGCTGCAGAAGCATGCGGTATGGCATAATGTACATGCAATAGGTCAAGCTTTTCATTTTTAACTACGCTAACCATTTTACTGGCAAGCGCAAGCTCATAAGGCGGATATTCAAACAAAGGATAAGTTCTGAAATCAACCTCATGGTAATAAATATTTTCATTCAGAAAATCTAAACGGCTGGGTTGTGAATAAGTGATGAAGTGCACTTCGTGACCTTCTTGTGCCAATGCTTTACCCAACTCAGTAGCTACAACACCGCTACCGCCAAATGTAGGGTAGCATACAATTCCTATTTTAATTTGCTCCACGTAATATCGTTTTGGTATTTTTTATTTTCGAAAATTGATTCATAAATCACATCATGTATGCGGGTTCGTACATTATCCTGTATCAGCTTGTTGTTATTCATATCGGGATGTACGCGGTTTGATAAGAATATGTACATCAGGTTAAATTCCGGATCCATCCACATGGCAGTGCCTGTAAAACCGGTATGTCCAAAAGTTTGAGGCGAAGCATGAGTGGATGTTGGCGTGTTCCAGTCGCCAATGGTAGGTTTATCCCAGCCAATGCCTCTGCGGCTGCTTGCATATTGTTTGGAAGTAAACAAGCTTATTGTTTCGGGTTTAAAATATCTTTTGCTTCCATAATAACCATTGTTCAGCATCATTTGTCCCAGTTTGGCCAGGTCGTTTGCATTGCTGAAAAGCCCGGCATGCCCGGCAACTCCTCCATGCATAGCCGCACCCTGATCGTGCACCGTTCCCACTAAAAGGCGTTTTCTAAAGGTTTTATCATCTTCTGTTGGGGTAATCTGCATAGGCTTAAAGCGCTCTAATGGCAAATAACCTGTTGTGTAACAACCAAGGGGGGCATAAAAGTTTTGATCCAGAAAATCATTCATGTTCTGGTTAATCAGCTTCTCGGCCATTTTATGTAAAATGTACATGCCCATATCGCTATAGCGGTAGTCATAGGGTTGGCGGTTGGTCTTCTCTCGCATTTTTGATTTTACCACCCAGGTCCATAAACTGTCTTTCATGGCGATAGAAGTAAACAATTTTGGGGCTACACTGAATTTGAAGTTATCATCAGGATGAAAGCGGTAGTAACTCAACATCAGGCTGGTGTCTTGTAGTGTTTGTTGCCAGAAAGGCAAAAAAGGCCACAAGCCCGCCTGGTGTGTAAGTATGTCTTTTATGGTGATGTCTTTTTTGTTCGATTTCTTCAGTTCGGGCAAATACACAGCGGCTTTTTTGTTGATGTCAATTTCTCCTTTCTCGTGCAGGAACATCATCATTTGTGTAGTGGCTGCAACTTTTGTGATGGAGGCCAGATCGTAAATGCTGTTCTCAGTAACTTTTATTTGCTGATCATAGCTGTGATAACCATAGGCACGATCAAAAATGACCTTGCCATCTTTTGCTACTAATACATAAGCTCCGGGTGTTGCTTCTTTTTGTATAGCATCTGCAACAATTTTATCGATACGTTCCAGCATATGCGCATTCATGCCGGTAGCTTCAGGGATACCATAACTTAATCTTTGCAGGTCAGCTTTGTTTATACCTTGCTTATAACTAAAGTTGTTTACCTGATATGGTAATTTGCCTGATGCCGGCAGCGCTCCAAAAATAACTTGCGGAGCTTTTGTCTGCATTAATTCATCGGAAGTGTATGCATACACCAAGGCGGGCAATTCATGCAATTGGCCAAGTGTATTTTTCTCGCCAAAGTAGCAGACAATAACTTCTCTTGCTTTCGCTAAATTTTTGATCCACTCAATCAGTAAGGCATCAGGTGCCTGTGTAAATAAGCTAACTATTACCACATCATAAGCGCTTAGCTTTTGAGTAAGGTTAACTGTATCGCCCAATAAAGCACCATCATAATGATCAATATGTGTGTACTTGCTTATGTAACGATTAAAAGTATTGTCGGCTGGCAAACCAAAACTTACAGAGGCAAAACTTTTCTCGTCAAGTTGTTTTATGGGTAAAAAGTTTTTTTGATCATTCAGAATGGTAATAGCTTGTTCATATACTTCATGTTGATGTAAAGTAATGGCTGTAGGGTTTAACTTCAGTTGCAGGTTATCTGTATTGAAATGTTTCTCTTCGTGCAATCCCGCTGCATACTTGGCCAGTAGTATTCTTTTTACGCGGGCATCAAGCTGGGCAAGTTCTTGTTTATTTTTTCTGATGGCTCTTTTGATTTGCCTTGTAGCGGCTGCAGTATTTACCGGATCAACAATTAAATCATATCCGGCCAGGTACATGGCTTTTTCTGCTTCACCGGCTTTTTTGAAATTATCCGGATCAACCACATAAACCGGAGGTGAGACAATCAGTCCGCTATATTCATTTCTGAATTTGATGGATTGCTGATCCGTTTTCCTGTCGGGTAGTGGCAAAAGATTTTTTTTGCTTAAGCCAAAAGCCTCGGGCACAATTTGTAAAGCAGAAAAATTTCTTTTACTGGCCAGCAATAATGAGTCTGTTGTTGATGGTTTAACATTAGAAGTACCTCTTTCATTTATAGGATACACTTTTACGATACTTTG